>PMBP01000500.1 GCA_003152975.1 Phycisphaerales bacterium
TAGCCATCGAAGCCGATGAACTTGCGATCGTTGGGGACATCCATTTGGGCGGCGTGTTCTTCTTTCAAACCCGTGAAGCTTTGCGACAGTCTGTTCTCGAATACATCGGCCATAGCCACCAGTTTGACGGGGCCCTTTTTGACGGACATGGCCTGGGCCGCGGCGCCGGTTCCGCGTCCGCCGCTGCCGACTAAGGCCAACTGGAGCGTGTTGTTCTCCGCCGCGTGGATGGCCGGGGCCAACTGGGCCGCCGCGGCTGCCGTGGCAAGGATGCCCGCATTTTTCAAAAAGTCACGCCGGGTTGTGGATGTACTCATGTTCAACTCCTCTTTGCATTGTATGTTCGTGTAATCGCCTGCCCTGTCGAATGAAAACGCCGTACCGCGAAGAAAGTCCCCGCGATGGCTTCATTATGCCCGGAAATCCCGAAATGACAAGTGGCGGGATCATTTTTGGCCGGGGTTTGTTTGGACGGCGGTTTCGGATATAATCAAGTGGAGGAAAATAACCCCCAAATAAATTTGGGGAAGAGCATAACCCCCGGGATTAACCCGGGGGATTTCATGGTTTGCGGCAATGCCGGAACAGGAGAGAGACATGCAGACGAATCTGAATCGCCGGACTGTTTTGAAGTGGACAGGCCTTGCGGCCGCGTCGAGCGCGGCTCCTTCACTATTTGCCGGGGAGCAACCGCAAGGCCAACCGCCGAAGGAGCCGTGGAAGATGCGGCTGTCGGCCAGTTCGATCTGTTTTATGGAGCTTCCGATCGAGCAGGCCATCGCGAAGATCGCCGGGCTGGGCTTTGAGGGCATCGACATCTGGTCGGCCCACGAAGGTTGTCCGCACCTCGATAATGTGGCCAAGTGGCTGGGGCCGACGGGCCTCAAGGACCTGCTGACCAGGCACAAGCTTAAGCTGTTCTCCTTTTCCGTCTATGCCGGCGGTTTTGCCCAATATGCCGAACTGCTCGGCGGTGTTGGAGGCGGGGTGGCGGTGCAGGGAAGCCCAGGGCCGTGCAAGCCCGAAGAGCTGACGGTGCGGATGAAGCAGTACATGGAGGAACTCAAACCGCTGGCAGATCTGGCGGAAAAGCACAACTCCTTTGTGGCCGTCGAAAATCACGGCGACGCGCTGCTCAACACCCTCGATTCGCTCAAGGCCTTTGTCGATCTGAACCGCTCGCCGCGAATCGGCGTGGCGCTGGCACCGTACCACCTCCAGGGGCTCAAGGTTGCCATCCCCGAGGCCATCCGTGTCTGCGGCAAGCAACTGCGGTTTTTCTACGCCTGGCAGCGACAGGACGGCGACAAACAGCTCCCCGGCGTGGGGCCCACCGATATGACCGACTGGATTGGGGCCCTCAAGGAGATCCGCTATGCGGGTTTCGTCAATCCCTTCACCCACAGCCATCCCGGCACCGACATCATGACCGCCAACCTCAAGATCGCGCGAGAGTACATCCTCGACCGTTTCAAGACAATCAATCCTGAGATTCCATCCTCGAAAGGATGATCATGTTCGGATTCGTCGAACGAATGCAACAACAGAAACAAAGCATAACTAGTTCCAAGCTATCAAACGGAATGAAACCCTCCATGAAAGACAAAAACTGGATTCCCGCTTTCGCGGGAATGACAAGGAGGGGTTCTGTCGTTCTGTTTGCGTCTCTTGGTGTCGGTTTGGTGTTTTCGCTGTTGGCCGGAATTACGGCGGCGGAGGTTCCGAATCGGCCGCTACCGGAGCCGTTTGAGGCGGCTGATGTACTCTGGGAGATCGAGCTGGGGAGCCATCAATACTCGATTCCGCGGATTGACAATGGCGTGATCTTTCTGGGGATCGACGACAAGAAGATCAACCACCCGGCCGTCAAGTCGACGGGGGGCGGGATCACGATGTGCATCGAGCAGGCGACGGGCAAGATGCTCTGGCAGTTGGCCACGCCGCGGTACATGGAGGGCGTCAAGCCGCCGTACCATTTCGACCAGTGGGAGTGCGGCATCTGTTCGCGGCCAGCGATCGACGGCAAGCGGCTGTACATTGTCGGGTCACGCGGGGATGTTCTGTGCCTGGACCGCCACGGACAGGCCGACGGGAACGATGGGCCGTTCCGCGACGAGCTGGCGTATATGCAGATCAAACCCGAGACCGGCTATCGGCTCGGCAAGCAGGATGGCGACATCACCTGGCGGTACAACATGCTGACTGAGGTCGGCGTGATCCCGCACGATGTGTGCGGCAGTTCGCCGCTGCTGGTGGGCGTTTATCTTTACGCCTGCACCTCCAACGGCCAGGATTGGACNNTACGCCTGCACCTCCAACGGCCAGGACGATGTCCACAAGACCGTTCCCAACCCCGAGGCGCCGTCGCTGATCGTGCTGGACAAGCTGACGGGAAAGCTGGTGGCCACCGACGGCGAAAAGATCGGCCGGCGGATGTTTCACGGACACTGGTCGTCGCCGGTCGCCGCGACGGTTGACGGCAAGACGACGGTTCTCTTTGGCGGAGGCGACGGGGTGTTGTATGCGTTCGAGCCGGTTTCGGCTCCAGCGCCGGACGGCAAGCCGTTGGCTCTCAAGAAATTGTGGCAATACGACTGCAATCCGGCCGATTATCGGACCCGTGACGGAAAGACGATTCGGTACTCCGGGTGGCAATCCAAGAGCCCCGACGGCCCCAGCGAGGTGATTTCCACGCCGGTGGTCGATGGTTTTCGGGCCTATGTCGCGATCGGGCAGAGCCCGATCCACGGCGCAGGAAATGGGATGTTGTCGTGCGTGGATGTGCGGACGGGGACGAAGATCTGGGAATCGCGGAAGGTGGATCGCACGCTTTCCGATGTCGCCATCAGCGACGGGTTGCTGTATATTGCCGACTATTCGGCCAAGCTCCACTGTTTCAATGCTGAAACAGGCGAATATTACTGGTCGTTTGAGATGGATGCGGGCGTGTGGGGTTGCACGCCGGTTGTCGCCAACGGCCGGGTGTATATCTGCGACGAAAAAAATATTCTGTGGGTCCTGCATGCCGGGAAGGAAATGAGGCCCTTGTCGCGGACCCGACTGCAATCTGTTGCNNATCACCCCTGTCGTATCCGATGGGGTGTTCTATCTTCCGACACAGAAAGCCCTCACCGCTTATCGGCTCCGCTGACATTTCACGGCGGAGAGAGGTCGGTCTTTGGCGGATTTTGATTATACCGGTCAACCCGTTTTTGTTGGTCCGATGGCTGGAAGGGGAGCGGTGAAGCGGGCCAGATCGTCGAGGCCCAGGGCGGCTTCGATCTTGCTGATCTGCCGGACGGCGTTTTCGAAACCGTCCTGGCCCAA
>PMBP01000494.1 GCA_003152975.1 Phycisphaerales bacterium
GCCTATGCCAAATCGCAGATCGCCGCGGGCAATAGTCTGCCGCTTTCGGGGACCGTGTTCCTGAGCGTCAAGGAGCAAGACAGGTCCCGCGCTATCGAGGTCGCCCGGCATCTGTTTGAGATGGGTTTTAAGATTATGGCAACAAAAGGGACCTGCATTGTGCTAATCCAGAACAACATCCCCTCCGAGTTTGTCCTGAAGATGAGCGAGGGCCGGCCGAACNNCCATCGGGAAAAAATCGGTTGTCGATTCGTTCGCCATTCGCCGTACCGCTCTCGATCGGCAGGTTCCCTACATGACGACGATCCGCGGGGCGATGGCCGTCGTCAAGGCGATTGCCGCCATGAGACACAAACCGCTGGATGTCAAACCCATCCAGGCGTATTACCAATAGGATTAGACCCATGAAGGCAATTTTGCTGTTGGAAGATGGGACGCAGTTCGAAGGCGGCGCCTTCGGCGCCCGAGGCATCCGCTGCGGCGAGGTGGTGTTCAACACCGCGATGACCGGTTATCAGGAAATCCTGACGGACCCGTCTTATCACGAACAGATCATCACGATGACCTATCCGCTGATCGGCAACTATGGCACAAACGGCGACGACTGGGAATCCCGCAAGATTTTCGCGGCCGGGTTTATCGTCAAGGAAGCATGTCCCTATCCCAGTAACTGGCGCAACACGCGGTCGCTGGATGGATATCTGGCCGACAATGGGGTTGTCGGAATTTCAGGGATTGATACTCGCAAACTCGTTCGCCATATCCGCACGCAGGGTGCGATGCGGGGGATTCTGTCGTCCGTGGAGTCGGATGTCCGGCGTCTTCGCGATCGTCTCGACCATTACCCCGGTCTGGTCGGCCGCGACATCGTGCGGGATGTGACTATCGATCGGGTGTACGCGTGGGACAAGGGCGTCGTTGACGCGATTAGCGGCCAAGAAGCCCGGCCGACGCCGAGATTCAAGGTCGTTGCCATCGATTATGGCATGAAGACCAACATCCTTCGGCTGTTGCGTTCGCACGGGTGCGAGGTGACGGTTGTGCCGGCCTCGGCGACCGCAGCGGAGGTTCTGGCCCGAAAGCCCGACGGCGTATTTCTGAGCAACGGCCCCGGCGATCCGGCTGCGGTCGAGTACGCGATCCAGACCATTCGTGACCTTCTCGGAAAGCTGCCGATTTTCGGGATCTGCCTGGGCCACCAGCTTCTGGGTCTAGCCCTTGGCGCCAAGACCTATAAGCTCAAGTTCGGCCATCGCGGCGCTAACCATCCCGTCAAGAATCTGCGGACCGGGGCCATCGAGATCACCAGCCAGAACCACGGGTTCTGCGTGGACATGGATTCGATCCAAGGCCGCACTATCGAGCTGACCCACCTGAACCTCAATGACCAGACGCCGGAGGGTATCCGCAGCGACGAATTGCGGGCCTTTTCGGTTCAGTATCACCCGGAGGCCTCGCCCGGTCCCCACGATTCGCAGTATCTGTTCGAGGAGTTTGCCCGTTTGATGAAACCGGATGCGAATTAATCGATCGGCGTCCTCAGGAGGGGATTAACGATTCGAATGGCGAACAAAGTTCGCCGGTGAGCGTTAATGGGGTATAATCATGCCATATTGATGGACTGAGGACCGTCAATAGATGAGCATGAGGTTTTGCCCTCAGAAAGGATCTGGCATGAGATTGAGTTGGGTATTGGGCATGATTTTGGCGACGGTCGGATGGGCAGCGGCTGAGAACTGGCCCTGCTGGCGCGGCCCGCGCGGCGATGGGACCAGCCTCGAAACCCAAGTCCCCGTCCGGTGGAGCGCAACGGAAAATATCCAGTGGAAGACTCCAATTCCCGGCAAAGGCCACGCCTCGCCGATCGTCTGGGAGGACCGGATATTTCTAATCTCGGCCCTGGCCGAATCCAAGCAGCGATTGCTCCTTTGCATTGACGCCAAAACCGGTTCGGTTCTCTGGCAAAAGGAAGTTCTCACCGCGGCGCTTGAGCGTATTAACTCGCTGAATAGCTATGCCTCTTCCACGCCCGCCACGGACGGCCAACGAGTCTATGTCACCTTCCTCGACGGCAATCAGATGTACGCGGCCGCCTATGATTTTGACGGCAATCGTATCTGGGAAGCGCGTCCCGGCGTTTTTTCCAGCATGCATGGCTTCTGCACGAGCGTGACCCTGTGGAAGGATAAAGTAATCCTCAACGGTGACCATGATGGCCCCGGGTACATGGTTGCCCTCGATGCCGCCAACGGCAAGCAGATCTGGAAAACCGACCGCCCCAACAATACCCGAAGCTATTGCCCGCCGTTGATCCGGACGATTGACGGCCGCAACCAGATGGTCTTGTCCGGCAGCAAGTGTGTGGCCAGCTATGATCCCGACACCGGAAGTCAGCACTGGATTATCGACGGGCCGACGGAGCAATATGTCGCTTCGCTGGTCTATAACGGCAAGTTCTTGTTCATGACCTGTGGCTTTCCCGACCGGTATATGTTCGCCATCCGTCCCGACGGCTCTGGCAATGTCACCAAGACCCATGTGGCCTGGCAGACCACGCAGGACTGTTCCTATGTCCCCAGCCCGATCGCCTTCGGCGACTACTTCCTGGTCGTCAGCGACACCGGGATCGCGTCCTGCCTCGAGGCCGCCACCGGCCGTCTTGCCTGGCGGCAGCGTCTTGGCGATCGCCACAGCGCATCACTGGTCTCGGCCGAGGGACTGGTCTATTTCCTCTCCGACAAGGGCGTGATGACCGTGGTCCGTCCGGGCGAGCAGTACCAGGAAGTGGTGCGGAACGAACTTGGTGAAGAGACCAATGCCTCGCCCGCCATCAGCAACGGCCGCATGTTCCTTCGCGGGGACAAGAACCTGTTCTGCATCACGGCAGGCAAATAGAGTGAATGCATAAACAAACTCGAGTTTCTGGAGGGTTTATGGAAAACCGGCTCGCACGACTTGGTATTTCAACCGTATGTGTCCTGATTCTTCTTCTTGTCGCCGGCCTTGCCCAGGCCGACCTGACTTTCTTCGGCTGGTCCGACCAGCACATCAAGGCCGACGGCAACGGGGACCATCTGACGCCGGCCATTACGGCGATGAATTCGCTTGCGGGCAAGCCGTATCCCGATGCTATCGGCGGTCAGGTCGATGCCCCGGCGTTTGTCCTCGGTCTGGGCGATATCACCGAATGGCCTTCGGCCGCCGCCCGCGACACCTACCATCGCCTGATCACCCGTACTCTGCGGTATCCCAGTTACGATATTCGGGGTAACCACGACAGCGGCGGACTGGAGCCGTCGGAAATCATGAATGACTGGTTCAAGGCCCGGTATGGGGCGTTGAGTTATTCCTTCGATACCGGAGGCGTTCACTTTGTGATGCTCTCGTTCCAGTATGACGAAAAACTCGGCTCTCCGAATCAGCCGGTTCCCAAGGAGACCCTGGATTATCTTCGGTCCGATTTGGAAAAGCAGCCCAAGGACAAGCCGATCGTTGTCGGCATTCATCTATGCTTCGAGGCCATCACCAACCGCGACGAGTTCATTGGGGCCTTCGGCGATGCCAATGTCATCCTTGTCCTCGGGGGTCATTACCATCACGCCACGGTTAATCTTTACCATGGCGTCAATTTTGTCCAGCTCCCCTCACCCGCCCCTGGCAGCCCCGACGGTGTTACCGCCATTCGTATTACTGCCGACCGTCTGACGGCCGTGCCATTCGGATATCGGTCAGGGCAATGGGTGACGGAAAAAAAACAAATCCTGGATGTGCCGATCCGCGGGCCTAAGAATCAGCCGATCGTAGAGACGCTCATCGATTCCAAGACCCTCAAGACCTTGCCCATCGGGTCGCTGGCTCCCGATTTTTCACTGCCGGGCGTTGACGGCCGCGTCTGGAGTCTGCGGGATTTCTGCGACGCCAAGGTGCTGGCCATCGTCTTTACATGCAATCATTGCCCCACCGCCCAGGCGTATGAGGGCCGGATTCAGGCCCTCGCCAGGGAATTCCGCGACAAGAGCGTCGCCGTCTGCGCGATTTCGCCCAACGATCCTAAAGCTGTTCGCCTCGACGAACTCGGCTACACGGACCTGAGCGATTCATTCGCGGAGATGAAGGTCCGGGCGGCCCGGCTGAAGATCGACTACCCGTATCTGTATGATGGCGAGCATCAAACCGTATCGGCGGCCTATGGGCCGGCAACCACGCCGCATGTTTTTGTCTTTGACCGCGACCGCAAACTCCGCTTTGTCGGCCGGATCGACGACAACGAAGACCCCCATAAGGTGACTGTCTCCGACACCCGCAACGCCATCGATGCCCTCTTGGCCGACAAACCCGTTTCCGTCGAGACCACCAAGACCTTTGGTTGTTCGGTCAAGTGGTCCGACAAGCGGTCGGGTGTCCAGCAGGCCATCGAGAAGTGGGCCGCCGAACCCGTTGAGGTTAAGCCGATCGAAATCGCAGCCGTCAAAGACCTGGTGAAGAACGACACCGACAAGTTCCGGCTGATCAATTTCTGGGCCTCCTGGTGCGGCCCGTGCGTGGCGGAATTCGACGATTTGGTCGCGATCCATCGATCGTATCGCAATCGCAATTTCGAACTGTTCACGATCAGTCTTGACGATCCGTCCAATTCAAAGGCGGTGATCGGATTCCTCAAGAAACAACAGGCCTCCTGTGCCAACTACCACTTCCAGGGAACCAACAAGTATCCCCTCATCGAGGCAGTGGGGGGGAACTGGTCGGGCGGGATACCCTTTACGGTGTTGGTGGCGCCGGGCGGAAAAATCATCACGACCAGCGAAGGCAGCATCGATGCCGCCGCGATGCGGACCCAGATAGTCGAACAGCTTGGTCGGTATTATTTCAAGCCGTAGGGTGTCCTTTGGGGCCGGTCAGGAAAAGGACAGCCCCGCCTTCTGTCCGACCGAACGGATGTGATCGGCGGCCAGCTTGTATTCGTCCTGGTTGGGCAAATGCTCCATCATCAGGGGAATATCGGTCAGCTTGGACAGCTCGGTCAGAAACGCCGTGTAGTCCAGACCGCCCAGGCCCGGCCGGACTTCATCCAGATGCGGAGTGGTGATATCCTCCTTGAGCAGGATGTCTTTGGCGTGGCAGCTTTTAATGAAGGGTCCGAGGATCTTGAAGCAGTCGCGGATCATCGCGCCGCTGCGGTAATATAACTGCGGACTGACCACCAGGTTTACGGGGTCCAAATGAACGCCGAAACCCTTGCGATCAATCGCCTGGATCAGCTTCTCGTATGATTCCGCCGAGTCGGGATACGACCAGGGCATGGCCTCCAGAGCAAAGACGGTGCGAGTGGGTTTGACGGCGTCGATGATCGCGCGGGTGGTCTCGACGATCATCTCAAAGGTTTCGCGGGTCAGGTTGTCCTTATGCGGCCCGGCCCATTGCTTGGGATTCCGCGACCCGCTGACATTTACGCAGCAGTTGGCCCCGATCCGCTCGGCCAGTGACAATTGGTCGCGGCATTTCTTGAGGGCATCTTTGCGTTGGGTCTCATCGGGGCTGATGGGATTGCTCCAGGCGCCAACTTCGGCGATGACGATATCCCCCTTTTTAGCCGCTTCCGCGTAGGTCTTCAGGGTGTCGTCGCTTTCCTCGGCCCCGACCGGGCAATAGGCGGCCCGGTATCCGAGATCTTTGAGCGTCTTCACCCAGGCCTCCGGGTCCTTGCGATCGACCGGACCGCCCAGACGCAGGGGCTTTGTGGGTTGATCGGTCTGGGCCGACAATATTGACGGGAAGGATAGGGCTGTTGCTGCGGCAAGGCCGCATTTGGCAAAAGTCCGGCGGGTCATATTCCGTTGGTTCATCTGTATTCTCCAAATGGGATTTTCCGAAATTATACGGAAATTCGGAGACGATGCAACAGTCATCCAGGCCAAAAGACTTGTCCATCCGGCCGATTCTGTTATCATGCCGGTGGTTTCAGGCAAACGATTCCCGGAGGTTACCATGAACAGTCGGATATGGGTATTGGGTTGTACGGCGGTGTTGTCCGCCGCGAGTTGGGCATTCAATGGGCATGTTGCCACGGAGGGGCCGCTGACGGTGACGATTGGCGAGGTCAAGGGCGTCAAGGAATACGATACGCCGTATCCGGTTACGGCCAGTGTCAAGAACGCCGGCAGCGAAACGGTCCGGGTGGCACTGGAGATGCGGGACCTGATCGATGAGTTCAAGAGCGTCGGCGAAAGTCGCAAGTCGATTTCAGTCGCGGGCGGGGCGACCGAAACGGCCGAATTCCAGATTGTCTCATCGCCGGGGGCGTTTGCGGCATTATATCCGGTCCATGTCTATGCGAGTTTCGAATCCGGGGGCAAAAAGCAGACAATCCATTGCGTTCAGATCTTCGAGACGGCCTTCGTGCCGAAGAAATCCGCCGCGGAAGTGCCGGCCATTGTTACGGTTCCCGCGGATGGGGCGGTTTCGCTGACCGAAGTGAGATCGCAGCAGGTCCTTTGGCAGTATTTTGATAAACCGATGGTTTCGCAACCGGTCGGCTGGCGCGGTTCGGTGGAATCGTCCGGAGCGAATTTTGACATTTACGACATCACCCGCGACACGACCAAAAAATCTCTGGCGATGCATCCGACCTGGCGGGACGGGGCGGGGACGGTTTTTGCGCAGTACAAAATCAAGTTGCCGGATACCAAGCCGATCACCTTTTCCTTTTCCAACGCGATCCGCGATATCACGCCGCCCGAACCGCCGAGCGACGGCGTGACCTTTCGCGTGTGGGTTGGCGAGAAGGCCGTGTACGAAAAGCACACTGACAGCAAGGTTTGGGTCGATGGAAAGGTCGATCTGAGCGCGTTTGCCGGACAGGAGATCACGCTGCGGCTGGAGTGCCATCCGGGGCCGAAGAAGGACACCACCTGCGACTCGGCGTTCTGGGGCGATCCGGTGATCGCGTCGGGCCGACAGAACGATTCGACGCCGCAGGGGCAGCAGAGTCCGCAGGCATTCATGTTTGGTTTGAGTGATGGATATTCAGCGACAGTCGTTGGAGGTCCGCACGGGCTTTTTGATGGAGCGATTTCGTTTGGGAAAAATGGCCAGGCCATAAGGACCAAAGGCCTTGCCGTGTCGATTCTGAATCAGAAGGCCGGATCGACGCCCAGCGGTCTTGCCATCAAGAATGTGCGGTATAATTTCGATTCTACGGCCAAGCGGCTCAAGATCACTCATTCGATGGTTCTCGATAATCGTCCATTCGATGTCGTTGCGGAAGTGGTTGCCGAAAAGAACGGCCTGCGGGTCAAGCTCGACAGCCCCGAGCGGATCACCGACCTGACGACTGGCGCGTTCGATTGTACGGCCGAGAAGGTCTATTACGGCCACGGTTACTGCATCGTCAAGCCGCAGGCCTTTCGCGCGGGATTTGGGGGGCACAATCTGGCGACCAGTCATGTGGGTTTCGAGTTCGACAACGGCCTGTCGCTGCTTGTGGCGACGGACAATCCGCCGGATTACCTGGATGTTGCCCCGGAGCAGAAGATGTACGCGTTGCACACGCACGATAACGCGACGCTGACCTTTGTGCCCAGCGACAAAGGCGCGTTCGACTGCGCGATTCGGTATCGGCCGATGTATGACAAGAAGGCCTCGCCGGGCGTGGCTCGCAAGGCGGGGCGGTTTGTGTTTGATGTCTGGGGCGGGCGATACGCCGAGATCGCCGAGACGATGAAGGGGCTGATCGATTACGGCCTGACCGATAGTCTGCTGACCCTGCATGTCTGGCAGCGGTGGGGCTACGATTACCGCCTGCCGGATATCAACCCGCCGGACCCGTCGATGGGGACCGTCGAGGATATGCTCAAGATCGGCGAGGTCTGCCGGGCCAAGGACATCCCGTGGGGCCTGCACGATAACTACATCGATTTCTATCCCGACGCGGCCGGCTACAGCTATGACCACATCGCCTTCATGGAAAACGGCCAGCCGGTCAAGGCGTGGCTGAACGACTATCGCGGGGCGCAGAGCTATCGTTGGCGGCCGGACCACATCATGCCGTTCGTGAGGCGAAACCTCGAATGGATCAAGCCGAACCTGCGGCCGACACATTACTTCATCGATGTCTTCACTTCGATCAATATGTTCGATTTCTATGACCGGACGGGAGCGTTCCATTCGATGCTGGAGACGCGGAAGTACTGGGGTGAATCGTTCCGCTGGATCCAGGATTATCTCGGTCCGGGGACGATCACAAGCTCCGAAGCAGGCGATGACCAGCTTGTGGGCTTTCTTGACGGGGCCGATTGCCAGCACATGCAGCTTTCGGCCACGGGCGGATCGTTCCATAACCGCGTGGCGTGCGCGGATTGGGAGCGGGTACCGTGGTTCGACGTGGTGTTCCACGATAAGTTTATCCAGCACGGCGTGGGCTATCCCGGCCGGTACGAGGGCGGCCGGAGCACGCGTGACCACGGGATCGAAAGCGACGATTACATTTCCGACGAGCTGCTGCTGGGCCATGCGATGATGATCGACCGCGACGGCTTCGTCGGTAATGGTGTAATCCGCAAGTACTGGCTGGCGCAGGACTTTATCCACAGCATTGCGATGGCCAATCTCACGGGCGTCGAGTATGCCGGCGGGGACATCCATCGCCAGATCGTCAAGTGGGGCAACGGCGCCACGGTCTATGTGAATCGCGGCGAGAAGGACTGGACGGTTGCAGGCAAAATCCTTCCTTTGTATGGATATTTTGCCGTCAATGGCAAGATCGAGTCGAGTATCGAGCGGATCGGCGATTCAATTGTCGAGCGGTCGAGCAATGGTAAGGGTGTGTATTATTTCAACGGTCGCGGTGCCAATCCCGACGGGGCGCTGGCCATCCGGCCGAGCGTGAAGGCCATCGAGGTTGTGGCCCCTCGCAAGTTCAAGATGCCGATCCACTGGCAGGCGTCGGAATCGGCACCGAAGGATTTGGCGATCTTCGTGCATTTCAAATCGGACAAGGCCCAGCGGCACGACAAGATCGCCTTTCAGGGCGATCACAACCCCAAGATCGGGACCGGCTCGTGGAAGGGCGAGATCGTGACGCTGGATGACCGAACCCTGGATGTTCCGGCTGATGCGGCCACGGGGGCGTATTCGATTGAGGTGGGAATGTGGGACCCGACGGGCAGTCGGCGGTATCCGCTGGTGGGCGCCGATGACAGCGAAATGAGTTACCGTGTGGGGATGCTGCATGTGGATGCATCGGGTGGCCTGCGGTTTGAGCCGGTGGCCCAAGGACCGACAAGCCCGCTGCGGTGGGGCGGCGGCAGGGGGGCGACGGACTTCGGGGCCCTAACGACGACGGGGGCTATACGCTGCGAAGTTCAGGATAAGCTGGTTGTGATCACCCCGCTGCCGGATCGTCGGGCATTTACAGTCGAAGTCGATCCGGCCAAGCTCGCCGGGGCGGGCCGTACGGCGGGAACCATTATGGCCGTGGATCGGGCGGGCAAGGCCCTCGGCGAGGTCAAGGCCGAACGGAAAGGAACGCGAATTGCCTTTGAGGTTGATGAAACGGCATTCGCGTATCGGATCGAGTTTGCGAATGTAACGACTCAACGATAAACCTGAACATACATGGATACTTGAACAAGGGCTGGGAGGAAAATGGGTTTGACAGTCAAGAGTCAATCCCCTACGATTGGGGCCAAATGGAAATCTGGCCTTGACGAAAGAGAATGGAATGCCCAGCCACCAGTTGGCGCAGATACAATTTGACGAATTGGATATCATCGGGTACTCGGTCGGCGGCGAAGAGACGGTGGTCGCAGTGCCGCAGCTCGATGTTTGTTTCGACATCGGTAAGGCCCCGGACCNNTATTACCTGTCGCATCGGCAATTCTGCGGGCAATCGCCGGGCACGATTCTGGCCCCGGCCAACCTTCTGGGGCCGATCGGGCAGATCGTCGAGGCCTGGGGCAAGTTGGACGGTTCCCGGATCCAGGCGAATCTGGTCGGCGTCAAACCGGGCGACGAGTACGCCGTCAAGCCCAACTTGATCGCGAGGGTCTTTCCGACCAAGCACTGTTATGGGTCGGTGGGGTTCTGCCTGATCGAGCGGCGGAAAAAACTGCGGAATGAATATGCCGGCCTGACGGGCCCGCAGATCGTCGAGCTTAAAAAGAAGGGCGTGACCATCGATTATCCGGTGGAATTACCGTTGGTGACCTACTTGGGTGACACAAATTATGTGGATTTTTCATCGCTGGAGTATATCCGCGACAGCCGAATCCTGATCGCCGAGTGTACTTTTTTCATCGACGAGCATTTGGATCGGGCCGAGGCGGGGCGGCACATCCATGTGGATGATTTCGTTCGGATGGTCGAACCCCTGCGGAACGAGCACATCATCATCACCCATGTGACGCAGCGAACGGGACTGGGCGAGGCGCAGAAGATCCTCCGGGCCAAACTGCCGCCGGAACAATACGTCCGGATCCGGTTCCTGATGGACCGTAAGTGGAGGAAGAGAGAGGAATCATGAACGAATTCGGATCGCGATTGCGGGAATGGGTGCATTCCGAGATCATGATTCTGGTCCTGCTGCTGGTGGTCGCGGGCGGGGCGGCCTGTTTTATCCGGATTGCCGACTGGGTTCGAGATCGGGAGATTCAGAGATTCGACGAAAAGGTCCTTCGCGGCCTGCGAAGCGAGGCGGACCCGGCGGTGCCGATCGGGCCGGGATGGGTTGCGGATGTGGCGCGGAATATCACGGCGCTGGGCAGTGTGCCGGTGCTGGTGTTGCTGGTGATCAGCGTGTCGGGTTTTCTGTATCTTCTCGGCAAACGCCATGCGATGGGATTCCTGATTCTCTGCGTGGTCGGGGGGGTCGTGCTAACTGCAATACTGAAGGAAGCGTTCGGGCGAGCCCGGCCGGATCTGGTGCCCCGCCTGGAAGCGGTATCGTCGGCGAGCTTTCCCAGCGGGCATTCGATGATGTCGGCGGTGGTCTATCTGACATTGGCGGTGATGCTGGCGAGGATCTTCGCGTCGATGCGGATCCGGGTCTATGTGATCTGTGTGGCGGTGATCGTGAGTCTTCTGGTGGGCCTCAGCCGGATGTTCCTGGGGGTCCACTACCCATCGGATGTGCTGGCCGGATGGATCGTCGGATTTGTCTGGTCGATCAGTTGCTGGATCATGGCGAGGATTCTACAACGCAGGGGCGCCCTGGAAGGTGAAGAAATCCGATAATAGCCGGGCGATGGCCTCGTCAGAGGTTGCCGATTGTGGAACATGGCGGATGGCGGAGCCCGAGGTAGGATCAGCCGACGGGGACGGGTTCCGGTTCCTTCTTGAAGGATTTGAGCGCCTGGGGTTCGGCAACCTTGCGATAGCCCAGAGCGTGGATGACCTCGAGAACCTCCGTCCAGGTCGGGAAGGGCCGCTGGTTGGACTTCTTGTACTGGTCGATGGCCATCAGAAACTCGAACTGCTCTTCGGTCATTTCTCCGGTTTCCGCGGCGCGGCGTTCCGGGGTGAGCCGGTGGCCGGGTCCGCGGCGTCGATCCATGCCGAGTCGGCGATCGACAGTTTCTTGCCTGCGTTCGGTAAAGTGGCCGTTGGGGTTGGTTTCGGTATCGGACATGGGTAGGGTTCCCCGTGATCGTTAGGTTTCAGTTCGTGTTGGCGCTCAATATTCGCCTTCGGAATCCTCGTCTTCGGGGAGCGGTTGTGGCTTGTCCGCGATCATATCGTAGAAGTCCGGGAATGATCCCTCGCTTTCAATGAGGGAGTGGGCTTCATCAATGTAATCTTCCGGGACCATCACCGCCACCCCGGGAAAGGGTGATTCAGGATCGGGGTGATCCTTGATCGCGGCCGGGATGTTGCAGTTGTTCAGCAGTTTCTTGTATTGCTGGGCCAAGTCGAGGTCTTCGGCATACGCAATCGTAACAAAATCAGACAAGGCCGTCGGATCATCCAGCTTCTTTTTCCGGCGATGCGGCATAGCTTTTCTCCAGAAATTATTGAGTACAGTGAAGACCAATCGCATCCTACATCGACGCGGGGCCAAGGTTGGTTCACTGAAAAACAGCCGATTTGACCGTTTTGCGGGGGGAGAGACGAACGGAAATGGGGAATGGTGGGATTGTACGCTTTATCCGTGCGAAACTTCGCATTTGTGGCGGTTTTTTGTTGCAGGATCTCCATTCGGCCGTCACAATGTGCCCCATGAGGCCGTTCGGCACAAGGGCGCCGGGTATTATAGGAACCTGATCGTACAGGGAGGTCCAACGCGGTGGCAAAGAAAGCCGTAAAGAAAATTACTGGCGGGAAAGAGATGTTGGTTGTTGCCAGCAAGGTCAAAAGCTTCATCCGGTGTAAGGATCTGATGACCTCGTCCGAGGCAATTGGCGCGTT
>PMBP01000407.1:0-5682 GCA_003152975.1 Phycisphaerales bacterium
AGCCCGCCAAGGCCGCCGCCAAGGTCAAATTCCCGTACAGCGGCAAGGATTCACAATTGATCGAGACCCTCAAGCCCTCAACCTATCTGCAAAGCGATCTGGAGGTCATCCGCGACCTGGCCAAACAGGCCGTCGGCAACGAGAAAGATGCCGCCGCTGCCGCAAAGAAGATCGAGTCGTTCGTCAACAAATATATCACCCAGAAGGATCTGTCGATCGGGTACGCGACCGCCGGCGAAGTGGCCGCGGGCAGGCAGGGCGATTGCACCGAGCACGCCGTGCTGACGGCGGCAATGTGCCGGGCGGCCGGAATCCCGGCGCGGGTGGCGGTGGGGCTGGTCTATGTGGATAGCTTTGCCAACCGCGAGCATGTCTTCGGCGGACACGCCTGGGCGCAGGCGAATATCGGGGGCAAGTGGATCAACCTGGACGCCACGCGGGTCCCGCGCGAAAATCCCGCCGGTTACATTATGCTTGGCATGGGCAACGGAGACCCGCAGGATTTCTTCGGGATGGTCAACACGCTGGGCTGTTTCACCATCGAAAGCGTCGAGCCGGCGAAATAATGGAGGGCCGCACTCTGTTGCGGCCGCATTTGTCAGGGCTTCTCGGCCGCGGCCACCATCCGATTGGCTTGTTCAATCTGCTGGAGAACCTCGTCGGTTTTTCCATACATCAGTTGAAATTCGGCGTCGGCCATATGTCGCGACCGATCATCGTTGAAAGTCCAATACAGCATGATCGGGATCTTCGTCTGCACGACCTGCTGCAGTTGGCCGCGAACCATCTCGATCACCGCCGGATCCGTAAACCGCCGATTCATTCCCTCGTATGGCCCGATCTCACCGACCAAAAGGGGTTTGCCGATCTTCTCGGCCATCTTCTGATAGATGGCGATATTCGACGGATCCGTTTTTGATTTTCCGAAGGCCGAGACGGCGTCGTTGTAGAAATGGATGCTGATGACATTGATCGGATCCGGATGGAGCAGGCGAAGAATCTGCTCGATCTGTTCGGGCGTGTCGTTGACCCAGCCGTCTTTACCGCCTTTGTTGGCGCGGGCCGCCAGCAGCAGGTGCATGGCACAGGGCCGTGGGCTGCTGTGGCCGGTGGTGATCAGGTGATGGGCATCGATCGAACGAATCATGCCGGCCATCTGCCGCGTGCAGGCGGCCAGGTCGTCGCTGGTGAAGTTGTTGGTTCGGTCGCGGATGACCGGCTGTGTTGCCAGAGATACTCCCCCCTTGTCGATCGGCCCGTCGGCCAGTTGGATGTCGGCGCCGAGGTTCCATTCGTTGCCGAGTTCCCACATGGCGATCGTCGGCCGGTCTTTGTAGCGGGTGACCACTTCCCGCATGTACTCCTCGACGATCTTGCGGCCGGGGCTGGCCGGATTTGCGATGCCCTCGCGGAGACTGTGGTGGCCGAGATCGCCGAGATTGGCCACGAACCAGCACAGCGACGCGATGATCCGGATCTGGTGGCGGTCACACAGATCGAGGACAGCATCGAATTGCTCGAAGTATCGGCGGCGTTTTTCGATCTGCTTTTGCGGCTCGTCGTCGAGCCAGAGCTGTTTCCATGTCCCCGACCAGTACGGCGATACATTGGTTCGAAGAATCGTAAAACCGTGATCGTGCAATTCCTTAAGGGCCTGTTCGGTAAAACCAAATTCGCTTTTGCCGGGTTCAACCAGTTCGCGGAGGGCGGACTGCTCAAACAGGTCGTACTTGTTGAAGCTCACGGCTCGAAATTCCTTACCATCCAGAATCAATCGGCTGCCCTGGCGTGTCAGGAATCCGGCCGGGGCCTTGGGAGTTGCCGGCGTCGTCGCGGCCAAACCCGATGCCAGTGCGGAGCATACGATGGCCAGACCCAGCAGAGCGGATCCGGTTCTTGCAGAGGTGAGGGTACTCATTCGAATTGGATTTCCTTGAGGACAAATTGGATGGCGTCGCTGCCGCGATAGTTGTCAAGCTGGACCTCGTAGGCCACGCTGAAGCAATCGCTCTCCAGCAGTTTCTTTTCGAGCCGCCCCATGTCGAATCCGATGCAGCGGACCGAGGCGGTATGGTCGGTCACGGCCAGTTGCAGGTGGTCGCCGCGCTGGCCAACCTTCCGCGGCGGGGCGATCCATCGCACACCCCGTGTTGCAAAGACCGGCTTGGGGTTGCCCTGGCCGAACGGTTCCAGCCGCGCCAATTCTTTGACGGTGTCGGAGCCAAACTGGTCGATCGGGTATTCGGCGTCTATCTCGATGGTTGCAACGGCCCGATGTTCGCTAAGGCAAGTCCGGGCATGTTCCTCGAACGCCGCCGCAAAGTCGGCGATCTTGTCTGGGGACAAGCGAAGCCCGGCGGCCTTGCGGTGCCCGCCAAAGCTCAACAGGTGCTGCGAACAGGCCGACAGGGCCTGGTGAATGTCGAAGCCGTCGATCGATCGGCCGGAGCCCTGTGCCGTGCCCGAGCCGTTGCCGGAATTGATCAGGATGGCCGGCCGATTGTATTCTTCAAGGATCCGCGACGCGACGATCCCGATTACGCCGGTGTGCCAGCCCTCGTCGGCCAGCACGATCGTCCTGCGGTCGGGGTGATCGAGCCCCATCGCGTGGATCCGTTCGCGGGCCTGCTGGAAAATTTCCCGCTGGCACTGCTGGCGGCGGCGGTTCTGGTCCTTGAGGTATCGTGCGATCTGCATACAGCGAAGTTCGTTGTCGCAGGTCAGCAGCTCCACCGCCAGCCGCGCGTGTCCCATCCGCCCCGCGGCGTTGAGCATCGGGGCCAGACGAAAGGCGATGTCGTAGCTGTCGAGCGTATCGGAGTCCAGTTCCGCCGACTCGATCAGGGCCCGAATACCGGGCTGCCGCGACTGGGGCAGGGCCTTGAGGCCGTAATGCGTCAGGATCCGGTTTTCGCCCCGCAGATCGACCACATCGGCGACCGTGCCCATCGCCGCCAGCGTCGTGGCGTTCAGCAGGAAATTCCGCAGCGGCTCGTCGGCCCGCCGGCCGTTCTTGAAGGAGTTGACCACTGCCCAGGCCAGCTTGAAGGCGACCATCGCGCCGGCCGAGTCGGGGTTCGGATAAGTCGGGTCCAATCGCGGATGGACAATGGCCGCCGCTTCCGGCAGCCGCTCGTGCGGCTGGTGATGGTCGGTGACAACAACATCCATGCCCAGTTGCAGGGCCAGGAGGGTCTCTTCGACGGCCGTGATGCCGCAATCGACGGTGACCAACAGCTTGGCGCCGGTCTCGGCGATCTGGCGGATCGCTTCGGCGTTGACGCCGTAGCCCTCGTCGATGCGGTGGGGGATGTAGAAATCGACCTTGCCGCCGAGCATCGTCAACAGGTGCCACAGGATCGCCACGCTGGTGATCCCATCGACATCATAATCGCCATAGACCACGATCGGCTCGGACCGCTCAATCGCCTGGCGGATCCGCACCACGGCCGCCTCGACGCCGGGCATCCGCTCCGGTTCAATCAGGTCGGTGAGCTTGGGACTCAAAAAGACGCGGGCCTGTTCGACCGTCTCGATCCCCCGATTGAGAAGAACCTGGGCGAGAATCGAACTGGAGCCGAGCTTGCGGGCGAATTCCTTCACCCCCGACCCGGCCGGCCGTACCTTCCAGTTGGTTTTCGACGACTTCAGAATTAACGACATCCCATATCACCTTCCGTGGACTTCAATTTGATGCTCATGGTAACCTGTCTTGGCCCATTGTCAATGGCCAGACACAATCGTCCGATTCCGGAGGGTGTTTTGGGGATGTCGAGCGATTATTCTTACTCGGCAAAAATCTCGATGCCGTTGATCGCCGGATTTTCGATGTTCGGTGTAAAGGTAATCTTCAGCTTGCCGTCGGTCACCGCAACGCCCTTGTACTCGCGCTGGATCGCCTTATACGGCCCGCCGGCTTCCTTGAAGAGGTCGAAATCCTTTACCGGTTCCTGCCCCTGCACGACAAACGAATACACCCGCTGACCGACCCCGGTGATGCCCGTGAAGCACTCGGCGAAATGCAGCCGGACGGTGTACTTGCCGTTGGGCAGATTGAACTGGTAGGCGCTCATGCTGTACCGCTCGGTCCGGAAGATCTGCGGGAACGCAACGCCGGGGACCTCGAAGGTCTCGGTCCGCTCGACGGTCATCCCATCCAACGGGCTAAGCGAAGCGCCGGGGAACTTGACTTCGTCGGGTAGCCAGAGGTTGCCGTCCTTGTCGGTATAGGGCTGGTTTGCCCCGCAAGAAACGCGAATGACCAGCTTGGGTGCGGCCGGTACTGGCGGTGCCGGGGGAACAGCCGGGGCCGCGGGGGCCTTCGGAGCCGCTGGTGTCGCTGCCACAGGCGCTGGTGCAGCGGGCTTGGCAGGTGCCGCTACCGCGGGCTTTGCGGGTTCTGCCGGGGCTGCGGGTTTGACGGGGGTAACCGGAGCGGCGGATTTCTCGGCCTCTTGGCATCCGCTCAACGCGGCCAAAAAGACCATCATCGCAATTCCGCTGATCCATTGTTTTCGTGTCATGACTGGCTCCTTTCCATATTGATTGAGTTTTTGTTAGCGATTACGGATTGACTTGCGGCTGGAGAAGCAGCCCGAATTCGTTGATTAATGGTGCAGCCCTCGACTTGAGAATGTTGAGGCGGACTTTGGCCGCGGTCGTGTCGGCAAACCGGATCAGACGCTTGTAGCCGATGGTTGTGCCCTTGGCGATCGGCTTAAATGCGGAGCCGTCCCACGCCTCCACCGAAAAATCTTCCACCCGCTGGCCTTTGGGGATGAACTCCTGGACCATCACGCAATTGAAGGTTTTCGGGCTGCCCAGATCAAACTCGACCGTTGCCGCGGTCTTGCCTTCGCCCGGCGACCAGGCACTTTCCCAGTTTCCATCGAGGAGTTTGTTTGTCCCCTCCGCCGACCCGCCGATGACCGTGACCTTGCTCCCGGCAGCCAGGTTGGTCTTGAAGGTCTCGCGGATGATCTTCCCAAATTCGGCCAAATGGGCGGCATCGGTCTGGTGGATCAGGCCGCGCCGATCCGGCGGTAAGTTCAGCAGCAAAAGCGAGTTACGACCGACGGATGCGTAGTAAATATCCAAAAGCTGCTTGACGGTCTTGACCTTGCCATCTTCGGCGGCATGATAGAACCAGCCGGGGCGGATTGAGACATCGGTCTCGGCCGGATACCAGACCATGTACTTGGATTTCTTGAGCAAATCCAGACTGCCGAGGTCTTTGCCGGTGACCCGCCCGCCCGCCTCCAAGTTGTATCCCAGCCCCTCCAGCGTATCGACACCGACGACGCTCCATTCCGTCTCGCGGGCCAGGCCGCTTTCGTTACCCACCCAGCGGACATCGGGGCCGTTGAAGATCACCGCATTGGGGGCCAGCTCGCGGACGACGGCGTTGAACATCGGCCAGTCATAGACCTGCTTTTTGCCGTTGGGCCCCTCGCCGCAGGCCCCGTCGAACCAGACCTCGGAAACCGGGCCGTAATTCGTCAGCAGTTCCCGCAACTGGTTACAGAAATGCTCGTTGTACTTGGGCGAATCGCCGTAGGTCTTTTCGTGCCGGTCCCACGGCGACAGGTACAGGCCGATTTCGATACCGGCTTCCTTGCACGCGGCCGCAAATTCGCCGACCACATCGCCCTTGCCGTCCTTCCACGGGCTGTTCTTGACCGA
>PMBP01000407.1:5709-6259 GCA_003152975.1 Phycisphaerales bacterium
TCGGTGAAGGTGTTGACCGTGAAGTGAAGAAAGGCGATCAACTCCCGTTTCTGCCAGGCTAGCTGCCGTGGATGCGGCCGGACCTGAACCGACTTAGCGATGATCTGTTCGGGGGTGTCGCCCGGAGTAATTGCCACCGGCTGGACCTCCGAAACGATGGCGTTACAGCTCCCTGCCCATGTCAGAGCGACAATCGCAACCGTCGTAAACCTCAATCTCCTGTTGGTCATAACCGGCCCTTTCTATACAATCCGTTCCCATGGTTTATTACGGGCATAATACTCCCGGCGAGATATTTCCTCAAGATCAATCCGGAAGTATCGAGAAGTAAGGCAATCCTTGCGATTTGGTTTATAATCGTCCTTGCCAGTGTCAATATCAATCATTTCGAGCGGGTAGAGCCAACGAAAAATAGGAAAAATAGTATTGACAAGCGGAAAAGAGGTTTTATAATCGGCCGGATTTTGCGGCCGTATTTGTGAATTCCCAGAAACCCCAACCCAGGAGAAAAAAAGGAAGGTGACAGTGTGGACAGAGTACAGGAAATCCT
>PMBP01000204.1 GCA_003152975.1 Phycisphaerales bacterium
TGCAGGATCAGGTTGCTGGGCACCTCAAAAAGAAGATACCCAATGAAAAATATCCCCTTTCCGATCCCCAGAATCCGGTTGTAGCTGCCCTCGTCAACCCCCAGCGGCTGCTGAAGCTGCAATCCGGCGAAGGCAATATTGAGCCGGTCGATGTAGGCGATGATATAGCAGACAAACAGTAGCGGGATCAGCCGCCGTGTAACCTTGGCCACGATAGTGCGTTCCTGGATGACATCCATAGGCATAATGTTCCTTCGTCGAAGGCCCGCATTTTGATTCGGTCTGGTGGTTTCCACAATACGGCCCATAGTGTAAAGAGCAAATCAGGTTCCGTACAGGATATTTTTCGCTCGATCAAATGGACTTGCCAGTTCGTGTAGGGTGGGTTCGGTTCTTTTCCGAACCCTTGCGGAAAATCAGGATGGTTGTGCCATCCTTTTACATTTCGCTTGTAGCATTTTGATGGATTGTCCGTCGAACAAGATGGGATCGGGTTATTTCCGAACCCCTGCGGGAAAATCTCGACCCATTCAACTTGTAGTTCCGGTAAGTATGGATACAATATAAATTATGAAACCATGGATTGACAGATCGAGGATACCGGTTTGGGCGGCGATTCTGTTCTGCCTGGCAGCGTGGGTTTGCCTGTCCGATCCTGTTCGCATCGCATGGGCTCAGCCCGCCCCGAACCCTTCGTCGAATCCGCAGGAGGTCTTGGCGGTGGTCATCCCCTGTAAGGGCATGATCGACGACGGCCTCTATCAATCGCTTCGCCGCCGCTGCGAACAGGCCCTCGACCGCGGCGCCGGCTACCTGCTCTTCGAGATGCAGACCTACGGTGGCCTGGTCAAATCCGCCGACGACATCGCCAAATACCTCATCCTCGATGTCGGCAAGCGTGCCCACACCGTCGCCTGGATCACCACCGAGGCCATCAGCGCCGGCGCCATGATCAGCGTCTCCTGTCGCGACATCATCATGCTCGAAAACACCACCATCGGCGACTGCGCCCCGATCCTGATGGGCGACAAGCTCGAAGGCGTCGAACGCGAAAAACAGGAAAGCTTCATCCGCGCCGCCTTCCTCCGCGCCGCCGAGGAAAACAAGTATCCGACCCCGCTGCTCAAGGCCATGGTCACCCAGCGAATCGAGGTTTATCGAGTTCGCAACACCAAGACCGGCCAGTGGGAATATTTCGAGGGCGATGCATTGCCCTCTGACCCCAATCTGTACAACCTGACCGGAAAGGAAAAGATCGACTCGGCCGACGACTTGCTGACCCTCACGGCCGTCCGCGCCAAGGAATACGGCATCGCCCGCGCCNNCCTGGAAGGGGCCCTCGGCTTCCTGGCCGCCCGCGACAAAGTAACCTTCTTCCCGCAGCGCATCGTCCTTTCGACAACCTGGTCCGAGGAGATGGTCCGCTGGCTCAACTCCCCGGTCGTCATGAGTATCCTGGTCATGCTCACCATGCTTGGCGTCTATGTCGAGTTTCAGGCCCCAGGGCTGAGTCTGCCCGGCCTGGTCGCGGTGATCTGTCTGGCCCTGATCGTCGGCAGCAAATACATGATCGGCATGGCCAACTGGATCGAGATCGCCATCTTTGTTTTCGGCCTTATCCTGCTGGCTCTCGAACTGTTCGTCATTCCCGGATTCGGAATCACCGGTATCGCCGGGATCGTCTGCATTGTCGGCGGCCTCTTTGGTATGCTTGTCCGCAATGGCCCCGGCGAGGCCCCCTGGCCCGCCGATGCCGACGCCTGGCAGACTCTTCTCGATGGTCTGCTTTCCATCAGCGTTGGCGTCTTCGGCTTTCTGATCCTGGCGTATCTGGTTAGCAAGCGGTTGCCGAAATCGCACCTGTTTCGCGCCCTGTCGCTGGCCCCCGTTCCGGCCGGGCAAATCATGCCGATCAGCATCGTGGCCCCCAACCCCGCCGCATTGATCAAGGCCGGGGATCGTGGCCAGACCATCACCATCCTGCGCCCCGCCGGACAGGCCCGTTTCGCCGGTCAGGTGGTCGATGTCGTCTCCGAAGGGGGGTATATCACTGCCGGTTCCAACATTCTCATCCGGGCCATCGAGGGCAACCGCGTCATCGTTCGGGAGGAGAAGGCCTGACATGAACATGGCATTGATGATCGCCTTTGGAATTTTTCTGTATGTCCTTTCCGCCGTCCTGATGGCCGTCGAATTCTTTGTCCCCAGTCTGGGCCTGCTATTCGTCAGCTCTATCGGCTGCCTGATCGGCGGCGGGGCGATCTTCTTCAGTTTTGGCTCGACCGTCGGCTGGATCGGCGTGATCGTCGCATTCATCGTCGTCCCCATCGTCTGGGTGATCGTCTTCAAGATGTTCCCGCACACCTCGTTCGGCAAGGCCATCATGATGGGCAAGCCCAATCGCAGCAAAGGCGACGGCATCCCCGACGGTCCGCAACTGGCCGCCCTGATGAATCAACAGGGGATTTCCCAGTCGATGCTTCGCCCGGTCGGAATCTGCGAGTTTGACGGCCGACGCGTCGAATGCGTTGCCGAGTCCGGCCTGATCGAAAAAAATAAACCCGTCCGCGTGGTCCATGTCGAAGGCATGCGCGTCACCGTACGGCGGATCCAGGAATGAAAATTGGATATTCGAAGGGCATGGAAATCTGCGGGACGATCGTTGTCATTCCGGCGCAGGCCGGA
>PMBP01000264.1 GCA_003152975.1 Phycisphaerales bacterium
TCTATGGCATTGACATGAAGGGTAACTGCACCATCTGCAATAACACCTGTTTACGCCTACTCGGATACAAGAGCCCTGAGGAGTTGCTCGGAACGAATATGCACTGGAAGATTCATTCAAAGTACCCGGACGGAGCTCCCTTTCCAGCGGAAGAATGCCAGATTTTTCAGGCGTTCCATGATGGGAAAGGTACACATGTGGACGACGAAGTGCTTTGGCGCGCTGACGGTTCGTCGTTTCTCGCCGAGTATTGGTCGTATCCGCTGCTTCGCGACGGTGTGATTGTAGGTGCCGTCGTGACATTTTTGGACATCACCGAGCGTAAGCGGACGGAGGGGGCACTGGCCCGTTCCGAGATGAAGTTCCGCACGCTCTACGATTCGACCACTGACGCGGTGATGCTATTGGACGAGAAAGGCTTTTTCGACTGCAATCCGGCGACCCTGGCGGTCTTCGGCTTCGCTGACCGGGAGGAGTTCTGCTTGAAACACCCCGCGGATCTATCGCCGCCCCTGCAGCCTTGCGGCACGGATTCCCTGACGCTGTCCAACCGGCAAATCGCCACCGCCATGGAAAAAGGCAACAACAAATTCGAATGGATCCACAAGCGAGCCGACACCGGCAAGATCTTTCCCGCCGAGGTGCTGCTGATCGTGATGGAACTGGACGGCAAACCGGTTCTTCAGGCGGTTGTCCGCGACATCACCGANNGAGGAGATCGCCCGCGAAAAGGCCGCCCAGGACCGGCTTATCAACATCAACGCCAGCCTCGAACAGACCGTCGAGGCCCTGAACCTGGCCAACCAGGAGCTGCGCGATTTCGCCAAGGTCGTGGCCCACGACCTCAAGAGTCCCATCCGCGGAGTCGTCACCCTCTCCGAATGGATCGCCCGCGATTACCGCGATCAACTCGACGAACCCGGTCGCGAACAGATCGCCCTCCTGGAACAACGGGCCCGAAAACTCAACCAGATCGTCGACAGCATCCTGGTCTATTGCGGCGTCGGCCGAACCCCCATGCGGAAAGAGACCGTCTGCCTCAAGACCATGCTGGATCGAGTCATCGAGGATCTCTGCATTCCAGACCGCATCCGCGTCGAGCGCGTCGGGAACTGGCCCGCCATGATCTGCGAGCGTCAGCGAATCGCTCAGGTCTTTCACAACCTGCTTTCGAATGCCGTTAAGTACAACCGTAATCCCAAGCCCCATATTCGCATCGAGGCCCGACAGACCGACACCGAATGGACCTTCTCGGTATCCGACAACGGCCCCGGGATCGATCCGCGGTACCATCATAAGCTCTTTCAGTTGTTTCAGACCATCGAAGACGGCCCGCAGGGCCGCGGAACCGGAGTGGGTCTGGCCCTCATCCGTAAAGTCGTCGAAGACATCTACGGAGGCACTGTCCGCCTCGATTCCGCCGCCAACCAGGGCAGCAAGTTCATTCTTTCGTTTCCAAAATGTCTCTTTGTCGAGCCGTCCGAATCCGTCAGTCAGTTTCAGAGGACCCTCTCATGACCGAACATCCCTACTCCATCCTCATCATCGAGGACGACCAGATCGACCGCATGGCCTTCCAGCGTATGCTGAAAAAGGAGGACCTTGCGTACCGGGTTGTCGAAGCCGACAGCTTCTCGCAGGCCCGCTCCATTCTCGGGGAATCGACCTTCGATCTGGTGATCACCGACTACAACCTCGGCGACGGAAACGCCCTGGAACTCGTCGAGGTCATCGGCGAAACCCCGATCATCATCGTCACCGGGGCCGGTAACGAGGAAATCGCGATCAAGGCCATGCGCGCCGGCGCCAGCGATTACCTCATCAAGGATCACGGCCGCTCCTACCTGGAAATTCTTCCCCTGGTCATGAAGAAAACCATTCAGCACAATCTGGCCAAACAGGAGCTCAATCTCTACCATTCCCAGCTCGAGCAGCGCGTCGCCCAGCGGACCGAAGAACTCGCCGCGGAAAAGGAATTGCTCGGGATCTCCCTGTCCAGCATGACCAACGGTATTCTGGTCCTGGATGCCGCGCGCCGGACCATTCTGATTAATCCCGTCGCCGAACGCGTGACCGGCTGGTCCCGCGATCAGGCCCTCAACCAGCCCATCGACCAGATCCTGTCCCTGGTCAACGAGAACACCCGCCAGCCCCAGGCCAGCCCCATCGCCGAAGTCTTTGAAACCCGCCAGATCCGCCGCGGTTCCGCCTGGGACGCCGTCGTGTCCCGCAGCGGCGAGGAATGCCCCGTCGCCGTGACCGTCGCCCCCATCATCCGGCCGGACCAGTCCCTCATGGGCGTCGTCGTGTCCCTCCGTGATGTCACCCGCGACCGCGAGGTCGAGCGGATGAAACGGGATTTCGTCTCGTCGGTCTCCCACGAGCTCCGTACGCCCCTGACCTCGATCAAGGCCTTCACCGCCACCATCCTCCGCGATCCGGCCATGCCCGAACCCACCCGTGCTGAATTCCTGAACATCATCGNNGCCGATCTCATCGAGGACCTCCTCGATATCAGCCGCATTGAGTCCGGCACCCTCAAGATTGCCTCCGAACCCGTCCAGTTCGCCGAGGTCGTGCAGGATGTCATGGCCGCCCTGGCCCCCCTGGCCGAAAAGAAAAACCTGACCTTGACCAGCGCCGTCGAGCCCGGCCTGCCCGAAGTCACCGGCGACGCCGGAAAGCTCCAGTCCGTCGTCACCAACTTGGTCAACAACGCCCTCAAGTTCACCCCGCAAAACGGCTCCATCACGGTCCATCTGGGCCAAAAGGACGATCAGATCGTCTTGTCGGTGAAGGATACCGGCATGGGCATTCCCGCCGAATGCCTGGACCGAATCTTCGACCGCTTCTTCCGCGTCAATCGGCCCGGGAAGGAAATCCAGGGCACCGGCCTGGGCCTGGCCATCGTTAAGGAAATCGTCCAGCTCCACAAGGGAATCATTACCGTCAGCAGCGAACCCGACAAGGGCTCCGAATTCCTCGTCTCCCTGCCCATCGCCGGTTCCCTGGCCTTCTCCATCCCGGCCTGACCGAAAGCCCCCGGCTTTATGCCGCCGNNGCCGGTTATGGTTTCTGGTAGGGGCATCCCGATTCATCGGGACCGTGCCCTTTGTAGGGGCGACACATGTGTCGCCCAACTCCTCCCCGACCGTCCCCGTTTGTGAATCTTGTCATTCCCGCACAAGCGGGAATCCAGGTGTAGCACAACCGTCGAGGGAGTGTCATCCCGACCGAAGGCCGTATAACGGCCGTAGCGGAGGGATCTATATTCCCCACGAATGCCGTAATCCCTGAGATCATTCGATCTTGATCTGCTGTAAATCCCTGAGGATGTGCTTGATATGTTCCCGAAGGGTGTTCTCGTCTCGCGGATCGGCATCCATGCTTCCGGCACAATAGACAACCACCTTTCGAGCGGTCTTGTCGATCACGCAATACTCCATTTCGGACCGTTCCAAAATCGGCACCGTATAAAATGTTCCCAGAGTCGCGATCCCGATCGCGATTCCCTGGGCCATGCCCGTCAGAACGCTGCCGGCCGTCCGCGTAAATCCAACCTGCTTGACAACCAGCACGTACCCGGCCGAACTGGGACACAGAATCGAGGTTAATTCGGCGTCGCCGATAGTCGTGTTACGAAGCTGGCCATGATCCATGCGACGGAATATATCGACGACGGCCTTTTGGTCCGCGACCAAGGGAGCCATCTCCGCGGGGGGATACTTCAGCCCCAGCTCATCAAACCGCAGATCGTTCCGGAGAATCTCCAAAAACAATTTTCGGACGCAGACCATCTCCATCGGTTTCCATTTTTTCCCGTCGGCCTCCAGCGAATAGATCGCATGCAGGGAGACCACCTCCACATTGTCCTTGAAATGGAGTGGCTGCGGGTAGTCCGTATTGAGTTTGTAACAGGTGCATCCCGTCAACCAAACCGTCGTCGCCAGAATCGCGATTTGCCAGTGTCGGCCCATGTTCCCTCCGATAAATCCAAGTCCCGATCCCGACCCCCGGCCGCCGATTTCCGCACTCCCCGCGCCCGTGGGGCCTTCCGATCCTTGCTCATCCGATGCGTCTTATACGCTCTTTCCCCCCGCTTTTCAATTTGAAAATCCCGACGATTACCGGAGAAATAAGGGTTGTCATCCCCGCGAAAGCGAGAAACCATGTATTCAGGCCCAACGGGCCGACAGAACAATAGCCGGGGGCTAACGCCACTTGTCTTTATACACAAGTTGGTTCATGGTTGCCGATACTCATAAAGGGGGATCCTTCCCTTTGGGGTGAAAACCATGGACACGATGGTAACGGCATCGGAATGGGCGAAAGCGGAATTTGGCGGAGCCGAGTTAGGCGATCCGCGACGAACCCGGCGATGGGTCAAGGTGGTCGAGGCCATGGCTCAAGATCCTCACGGAACCCTCC
>PMBP01000449.1 GCA_003152975.1 Phycisphaerales bacterium
AAGCTGCAAGAACGCCTGGCCAAGATGACCGGCGGCGTGGCCGTGGTCAAGGCGGGCGCTCCGACCGAGGCCGAGATGAAGGAACGCAAGGATCTGCTGGACGACGCCCTGCACGCGACCAAGGCCGCGATCGAAGAAGGCCTGGTCCCCGGCGGCGGCGTGGCATTCCTGCGGGCCATCCCTGATGTCTTGAAGGCCAAGGCCAAAGCCAAGGGCGACGAACAAATCGGATTCGATATTATCATCGGCGCCCTCAAGTCGCCCACTCGCCAGATTGTTGATAACGGCAGTCTGGAAGGCGATGTGGTCGTGGCCCAACTGCTCGAGATGGAGCAGAACATGGGCTTCGACGCCAACAAGGGCGTATTCGTCGATATGCTCAAGGCCGGCATCGTCGATCCGGCCAAGGTGTGCCGCACGGCCCTGATGAATGCGGCCTCGGTCGCCGGGCTGATGCTGACCACCAGCGTCCTGATTACCGAACTGCCGGAAGGCAAAAAAGAAAAGGCCGAATTCGGCGCCGTGATTTAACTCCTAATCCCGTGGGCGGACAACGGGCGATCGATCGGATCGCCCGTTGCCGTCGATGGGGCGCCAGCGGGGCTGCATGGCAAAGCGCGACTACTACGAAGTTCTGGGCGTCAGCCGGGATTCGTCCGCCGACGACATCAAGCGGGCTTATCGCCGTCTGGCGATGAAGTACCACCCCGACAAGAATCCCAACGACAAGGACGCCGAGGCCAAGTTCAAGGAATGCGCCGAGGCCTACGAAGTCCTCAGCGACTCCGACAAGCGGAAACAGTACAACCAGTTCGGCCACGACGGCCTCCGTGGTTCGGGGATGCACGACTATTCGCGGATGCATGTCGAGGATATCAGCGACATGTTCAGCGATATCTTCGGCGATTTCTTCGGCGGCGGCCGCCAGAGTCGGCGTTCGACCAACCGGGCCGTTCGCGGCTATGACCTCGAAACGACCGTGGAGCTGACGCTCGAAGAGATCGCCCACGGCGCCGAAAAGACCATCGAGTTCACGCGGCAGGATGTCTGTTCGGCCTGTAGCGGGTCCGGCTGCAACCCGGGATCGTCTCCGGTTACCTGTTCCGCCTGCGGCGGCGCCGGCCAGGTCCAGCGGGCGGGGCTGGGCGGATTTTTCCAAATGGTCTCGACCTGTCCGGCCTGCAACGGAGCCGGCCGCGTGATCGCCGACCCCTGCCGCAAGTGCCGCGGCACCGGCCAGGTGCCCAAACAACGAACGCTGGAAGTCAAAATTCCCGCCGGCGTCCACGAGGGCCAGGGCATCCGCGTTAACGGCGAAGGCGAACCCGGCCGCAGCGGCGGGCCGCGAGGCGACCTGTACTGCTATGTCCGCGTCAAGGCACACCCGTTCCTGATGCGCGACGGCAATGACCTGGTCTGCTCCGTGCCGATCAGCTTCACTCAGGCGGCCCTCGGCGCGACGATCGATGTTCCCACGCTGGACGGCACGCGGCAACTCCGCGTTCCGCCGGGCACGCAGCACGGCAGTCTGTTTCGCATCAAGAGCGAAGGGATCGCCGACCTGCGAACCGGCCGGAAGGGCGACGAGCTGGTGCGGTTGGCCATCGAGATTCCGCGGCATCTGTCGCCCGAACAGGAGCGGCTGCTGCGGGCCTTCGCCGAAACCGAAGACCGCCAGGTGATGCCCGAAAGCAAGGGCTTCTTCGATAAACTCAAACAGCACTTTGGAAACAACCGTTAACCGGATTTCTTCGAAGGGCCGTGATGTTTCATAAACCAAAAAATCCGAAGCATGATACGAAAGATCCCAGCGAATCCAAAGCCGCGCCGGAATCGGCGTCAACCGCGCCGGAGGTGGCCGACCCTGAATTGTCCACAGAGGATACAAAAACAAAGGAACTACTGGCGCAACTCGAACAGCTCAAGGCCGAAAAACAGGAACTCAACGATAAGTATATGCGGCTCGGCGCCGACTACGCCAATTTTCAAAAGCGGGTGCCCAAGCAGGTCGCCGACTCCGTGGCCTACGAGAAAAAAACTTTTCTTCGTTCGCTGCTGGGATCGCTGGACAATTTCGCCCACGCCATCAACGGCGCCGACGCGGCCGCCAAGAGCCCCGATGCCATGCAGGGTTGGGTTAGCGGCATCCGTATGGTCCATCAGCACCTGCTCGACGCGCTCAAGGCCCAGGGCGTCGAGAAGATCGCCTCCGTCGGCAAGCCGTTCGATCCGTCGATGCACGAGGCGCTGACCTCCCGCGCCGAGGCCGACAAGCCCGATGGGATTGTCCTCGAAGAGTACCAGGGCGGTTACAGTTTCCAGGGCCAGGTCCTTCGGCCGTGCAAGGTCATCATCAACAAGCTGCCCGCCGATCCGTCCGCCGAGGAAACCCAGGACGATACCGACGGCGCCGACGCTGCGGGAAAATAGCCATGCCAACCTACGAATACGCCTGCCAGAAATGCGGCCACCGCTTTGAACAGATGCAGTCGATCACGGCCAAGGCGCTGAAGAAATGTCCCTCCTGCGGCAAGACCGCCCTGCAGCGGCTGTTTGGGGCCGGCGCGGGGTTCATCTTCAAGGGCAGCGGCTTTTACGCCACCGATTACCGCTCCGACAATTACACCCAGGGCAAAAAACAGGAAGAGGGTTCGGGCACAACCAAGACCAAAGAAAGCGGCGAATCGTCCGCCAAGAAAACCGAATCCAAGGAATCGTCAAGCCCCGCTCCGACTCCGGCTTCGACCCCAACTCCGTCTCCCGCTCCACCCAAGGAAAACGCCCGCACAAAAAAGAGCGACGCTGAAAAAAAGAAGTAATAGACCCGGTTATCGCACCAGTTTCGCGATTTCTTTGAATTGCCCGTGCCTGGCCGTTCGCATCCACTCGAACAGCAGCATCTCCGTCGAGGTCAGGCACACGCCTTCGGCCTGCATTCGCGATAGCGCGATCTGTTTGTTGTCCTGGCTTCGCGACGAAACGGCGTCGGCGACGACGGCGACTTCCAATCCCTTGGACTTCAGGTCGGCCGCCGTCTGATAGACGCAGACATGCGACTCGATACCGCACAGCACCGCCTGGCCCCGCTGGACTCTGTGCAGGGCCGCATCGAAGGCCGGATCGCCGCAGCAACTGAAGCTCATCTTTTCGATCGGCGAAAGTCCCGACAGGTTCTCGACCAGTTCCGGGATCGTCGGCCCCAAAGCCCGGGGGTTCTGCTCACACCAGATGATCGGCACGCCGAGAATCCGGGCCCCCTTGACCAGGATCACCAGGTTGGCGAAAAGACGCTCCTTGTCGTGCATGAGCCCGGCAAGCTTGCCCTGCATATCGATCAGGACCAAAACGGATTTATCCAATGACAATCGCATGGGGAATACCTTACGGTACAATCGGATGAATGTCAATTAGACGAAGCTTATTGTCGGTATCGGAGCGATTCGTCCCAGTGGCCGTTTACTGCGGCTCGATGACGATATGCAGCGTTGCTCGCGGGCCTTCGGACGGTTTGGCCGGAGCGGGTTTGGTCGGAGCGGCCAAGTCCGGCCGCACGGGCATCTCGGGGTTTTCGGCAAACCATTCTTCGCAGGACGCCGTCCGCGTCACGCCGTAGGACGGCACCCCGGCGACCACGGCATTGAAACCCGACAGGTTCTTGGCCAGCGCCAGCGCCGATACCGCGTTGGGCTGTTGCAGCAACTGTACGATCTGATCCGGCGTGATCCGATCCACCTCCACGCGCGAATGCACCGTCCGCCCGAATGCCACCAGCTCGGTCCCCTTGCACTTGGGCCAGGCCGCCCGCAAATCCTGCATCAGATCGATCAGCGAGTTCGGGGGCGTGGTGATCGTATAGGACCACAGGTTGGGAACCGTGGCGTTAAACAGGGAGTGGTTGAAGATGGCCTTCTTAAGCAGACTGTCCACCAGGATCGGCTCGGGCGTCTTGAAGATCAGCGTAAAGTTCATCGGGCTAAAGGCCGTATCCGCCGCCGGACCTTTCGCCATTCGATCTCGCGGCAACGGCCCCTGCTTGGGCAAATTCGCCGTCAGGATCGGCCCCGAGGGCTCGACTTTTGCCGTGGGCGATGTGGGGGTTGCCGGTGACATAATCATATAAACCACCAGTGCCAGAATTCCCGCTGGAATAATCAGCATCGCCGCTGCCGTCAGAAGCCGCCGCGTGAACAATTGCCGCACTCCGGCCGCCGATCGCCCCGTCGGCGGGTATCGCTGGAGGATGTACTGCCGCTCCAGACTCGCCTGGATCGCGTCCAGCATGCCAACGGGGGCCGTCTCGATCGGCATCGCCCCGAGAAGCTGCTTTTGCTGGCCCAGTTGGTTGAGCCGCTCGGCCACCTCTTTGTCGTTGCGCAGCAGCCGCTTGACCTCGGTATGCTGGCGGTCGGACAACTGGCCGTCCAGATACGCGCTAAGCAGTTCGTCAATTTCAGGTTTTCCGCTTCGTGTCATTGTAACGCCGTTTCCAACACTTCCCGCAGTTGGGCCCGTGCCCGGCTCAGGCGGCTTTTGACCGTCCCCAGTTCGACCTCGAGGGCCTCGGCAATCTCCGCGTAGCTCATGCCCTCGATATCCCGCAACACGACGGCCACCCGATGGTCGTCGTCCAGCCGGGCCAAACATTGAGTCAGGATATGGATTACCTCGCGGTTTTGGGCCAAAAACGCCGGATCAGCCACCCGTTCGTCGGCCAGCCAGGCCCCCAATTGGGCCTTGGCCGACCCAAACTCCGAGCTGCCCGAGTCGTCCAGCGACACCGTGGCGATCTTGACCCGCCGTCGGCAATGGTTAAACGACAGGTTCGCCGCGATCCGGAACATCCAGGTATAAAAGGTACTGCTGCCCCGGAACGAATCCATATGCTCAATTACTTTGACAAAGGTCTCCTGCGTAAGTTCCGCCGCATCGTCCGGATTTCCGCAGATTTTCAGGATGGTGTTGTAGATTCGGTCCTGGTATTTGACGATCAACCGGGTCAGGGCCGACGAATCCCCCTGCTGGCAACGGCGAACCAGAACCGCATCATCAATACTGATATTGTCCAATTGCTTTTGCACGACGGCATCCTGCGACGACGATCCGGCCCGACACAACGGCCCCAAAGCCAGGTTATCATGGCAAAATTGCCGCCGCAAGTCAATCCCGCATATCGGATTTGGGGTTATCGGGGATAGGAAATGCGGCTCTGGGCCGTGAGGCGTTTGCCCGCCGGGGTCAGGCAGGTGACTTCCAGAATGTACGAGGAGGGGATGACCGGCCGCAGGTCCATCGACAGGTCGAAGCGGTAAGCCCGCAGAAAATCCCGCCAAGCGATATTGTTATCGGACGGCCGGCTCAAATCCGCATCCGGCCAGGCAAACACCCGCTTGCCCTTGGGGTCGTTGGAGCGGGGCACATACTCGTACAACTCGATCCGAAAAATCCCCGGCGATTTTATTCGCGTTCCGAAGGAATCGAGCATTTCCACCACTACTTCCATCTGCGAGCCGATCTGGCCGTAGCGATCCTCCGAAAATCCCGACAACCCAACGATGCGGATGTCGGTCGCCTGGTACCCCCAGCACAACTCGGCCGGCGCGATCGGTTCGACCGACGGGGCCGCGGTTGGCGCTGTCGTCGATTCACACCCGGCCAGTGACCAACATGCGGCCAGCACGATCGGTTTGACACAATCGAAAATTGAAAATCGAAAATTGAAAATGGCGTTGCCCCTTATCCTCAGAGGTCCTCGTCGAGCAAATGTCCAAACCTGTGTTTTTTTGTCTTCAAATACTGCAAATTGTGTTCGCCCGGCTGCACCCGCAGCGGGACTTGTTCGACGACCTGGATTCCGTACACCTGCAGGCGGTTGACCTTCTTGGGATTGTTGGTCAGGATCCGCACCCGGCTCAGGCCCAGGTCGCGGCAGATCTGCGCCCCGACCCCGTAATCCCGCTTGTCGGCCTGAAATCCCAGCCGCAGGTTGGCATCCACCGTATCCAGCCCTTCCTCCTGCAGCTTGTAGGCGTGCAGCTTGTTGACCAGTCCGATGCCGCGTCCTTCCTGGCGCAGGTAGATCAGCGCCCCCTTGCCCTCCTGCTCGATCATCTTCATGGCCGTGACGAGCTGATTGCCGCACTCGCACCGCTGCGAATGGAACAGATCGCCCGTCATGCACTCCGAATGCACGCGGATCAGCACCGGCTCATCGCACGGGACGACGCGGCCGGTCGCGTCGCGTTCGCCGATCCCGCCCTTGCACAGGGCCAGGTGCGGCTCCAGAGTTCCCGGCCCCTCGTACCCGATCATCCGGAAGATGCCGTAGTCCGTCGGCATCCGCACCGACTCGATCCGCTGGACCAGGCACTCCCTCTGCAGCCGGTACTCGATCAGCTTGGCCACCGAGGCGATCTTCAGGTGATGCTGGTCGCAATACGGCAGCAGGTCGGGCACGCGGGCCATGGTCCCGTCGTCGTTGATGATCTCGCAGATCACGCCGGCCGGTTTCATTCCCGCCAGTCGCATCAGGTCCACGGCGCCTTCGGTTTGTCCGGCCCGCACCAGCACGCCGCCATCGCGGGCCCGCAGCGGGAAAATATGGCCCGGCTTGGCCAATTCCGCCGCACGGGTTTCGTCGGCGACAGCCACCTGGATCGTGCGAGCGCGGTCGGCGGCGCTGATGCCGGTGGAGATGCCTTCCCTCGCATCGATGCTCACGGTGAAGGCCGTACCGAACTTGGTCGTGTTGTCCAGGGTCTGGGCATGGAGCCCCAGCCGATCGCACCGCTCCTCGGTCATCGGCAGGCAGATCAGACCCCGTCCGTACCGCGCCATGAAGTTGATGTGTTCCGGCGTGACCGTCTCGGCCGCCACGACCAGATCGCCTTCGTTTTCGCGGTCCTCATCATCGACCAGGACGATCATTCGCCCCTGTCGAAGCTCGTTTAATATCTCCGGGATGTCGCTGAATGTCGCCATGCGTTCCTTATCCGTTCCGGCGACCGGCCCTCCGGCCACCTTGAATGCGTACTATACCGTATTGTCGCGGTAATGTAAACCGCGTGCCCCTATCGTCGTAAATCCAGACGAATTCCGTCGCGCTGAATGTGCAGAAAAACTGTCCATATGCGTAATAGTCAATATTCAATAGTCACTATTCAATTTGAAATTCATTCTTGCCCCCCCACCCGCTTGTGGTATAATGCCCCCGCGAATTCGAGAAATCCTCAAGGACTGGTATGGCCGTTTTGAATGTCAATATCGATCATGTCGCCACGATTCGTCAGGCCCGCCGGGCCGACGAACCGGACCCGGTCTGGGCGGCCGTCGAATGCGAGCTGGCCGGCGCCAACGGCATCACTGTCCACCTTCGACAGGATCGCCGCCACATCAACGACCGCGATGCCGAGGTCCTCAAGCGGACCGTCGCCTGCAAGTTCAATCTTGAAATGTGCCTGGCCGAACCCATCGTCAAGATTGCCGAGCGGATTTGTCCCGATCAGGTCACCATCGTCCCCGAACGCCGGGAGGAACTGACCACCGAAGGGGGCCTCGACAGCGTTGGGGGGCTCAAGCGGCTGACCGCCGTCGTCAAGCGGATGCACCGCAAGGGTATCTGCGTCAGCGCCTTTATCACGCCGGACACCGAGCAGATCCTCGCCTCGGCCGAGGCCGGCTGTGACGCCGTCGAACTGCACACCGGCGCCTATTCCAACGCCCGCACGGATGCCCAGGTCGAACGGCAGCTCAACGAGCTGCGCGACGCCCGCGACACCGCGCGGTCCGCGGGTCTGATCGTCCATGCCGGGCACGGCCTGACCTATCGCAATATCGGCCCCGTCGCGGCCATCGAGGGCCTCGGCGAATTCAACATCGGTCACAGCATCGTGGCGCGAGCGGTCCTGGTCGGCATGCGCAAGGCCACCCGGGATATGATCCGCCTCATCGACAAATACAATACGGGCCCGAAGGCCTGATCACTGGACCGTCGGCCGGACGATTCGGCCGCGGCCGCAATCACAAAAGAAAATGCGGGAGAATGCTATGTTCAGCGGTTGTATGGTGGCTCTGATCACCCCGTTCCATGACGGCGAAGTGGATTTCCAAACCCTCGACGAACTGGTGGAATTCCACCTCAAGAGCGGCACCGACGCCATCGTCCCCGTCGGCACCACCGGCGAATCGCCCACCCTCGACTACGAAGAGCACAAGCAGGTCATCGAGCGGGTCGTCCACGCCGTCGAGGGCCGCATCCCCGTTATCGCCGGAACCGGCTCCAACTCCACCGCCGAGGCCATCGAGCTGACCGCCCACGCCAAGAAGGTCGGCGCCGACGCCTCCCTGCAGGTTTGCCCCTACTACAACAAGCCCACGCAGGAGGGTTTCTACCAGCACTTCAAGGCCATCGCCGAGGAAGTCGATATTCCGCTGGTTCTCTACAACATCCCCAGCCGCTGCGGCGCGGGTATGACCCCGGATACCATTGTGCGTCTCTCGGAGATCGAAAACATCGTCGCCATCAAGGAGGCCACCGGCTCGCTCGACCAGGCCAGCGAGATCGCGTCCCGCTGCGACCTGACGATCCTCTCGGGCGACGATTCGCTGACGCTGCCGATCGCCTCAGTCGGCGGCAAGGGCGTCATCAGTGTCGTGGCCAACATTGTCCCCACCGATGTCAAGGCCATGACCGACCTGATTCTCGAGGGCGATCTGGTCTCGGCGCGGAAGTGGCACAACAAGCTGTTCGTGCTGGCTAAAAGTTTGCTGAGTATGGCGACCAACCCGATCCCGATCAAGGCCGCCATGGCGATGCTCGAGATGGCCTCCGAAGAAATGCGCCTGCCGATGGTCCCCCTGGAAGATGGCAAGCGAAACGAACTCCGCAAGATTCTGACGGCCTACGGCCTCCTGGCCTGAGCGCTCGGATCCTTGCCAAATACCGTTACAATCTAACCCGTATGTCCCGAATCAATCCCGGCCGCTGCGGCGGCCGGTTTGTTTTGGGCCTGGTACCAGGTCTGGGCGTGCTGGTAAATGCGGATCATCTCCTCCGTCATCCGGCTCACCGAGTGGTGTTGTCGCATGTAGTCCTGCGCCCCCCGCGCCAGCGACTGGGCGTAGTCCTTCTGCGTCAGCAATTTCTGCATGCACGCGTAGATGCTGTATTCGTCGGCCGGATCAAAGTACTCGGCGGCCTTCCCAGGGATCAGCGTCGCCTCCAGCCCGTCCTTGGAAAGCGCCACCGCCATCCCCACGCTCATCGCGTCCAGCAGCGCCGAGTTGATATCCAGCGGCCGGCCCGACTGGAGGAACAGGTCCGCCGCCGACAACACCGTCTGCAGCGGTTCGATCACCGGCGCCACCGTCACCATCCGCGACAATCCCAGCTTCCGGATCGTCTGGTGAATCGCCCCCGACGCCTTGCCCTGCCCCAGAATCGCCAGCGCAAAATCGTGCCCGTCAATTGCCAAATGCCGCACCGCGCTGAGCAGCGTCTCAAAAAACCGCTCGTTCTCCAGCGGCTGTACCGCAATCACGCTGGTCTGCCGTTTGGGTTGCGCATAGCACGCACAGCGATCCTCCACGAAATCGCCGGCGCTGACCTGGCAGATCGACGCCGCCATCGACGGGTACTCCCGGCCCAGCCGCTGGGCGACTCTCGCCGTCGTCCCGATCAACCGCCCGCAATGCGTTGTCCGAACCTTCGGCCGAAACAGCATCCGCGGCCACCGCGTGAAGGTCGCAACATACGGAACCTCCAGCGCCTCGGCCAGTCCCTCCGTCAGCCCGATCCGCCGGGGCGACAGGCAATGCAGCACCGTCGGGGCCAGATCCTCCAGCATCTCCAGCAGCAATGCAAAATTCTGCATCCACAATAATGGAATTCGAAACACCGGGTACTCGGCCACCTCCACCGACGGGCTGAGGATTTCCGACCCCTTCAGCGATCCGGGCCCGGCGACGATCGGCGAAAATCCGTCCGACACCAAGGCCACCAAAAATCGCCGAAGCATCGACGCGTTCTCCGACAAAAACGCCGCATCGACGATCAACGCCGGCCTCACCTGCGACGATACCGGGATCGGCTGTTCTTCGGTTTGGGCGGTTTCATCCGACATGTCGGCAGACCTTTATGCGAAATGCAATAATGACTCTGTAGGTCGATAAATAGGAAATATCCAACAGTCGCCTGTGAGTTGTCGTGTCTAATAAGGGAGTCCCCATGTCAGGATTCCCCCTCCCGTCCGCCGCCCATCATTTCCGTCAGTTTCTCGAATTGCCCGGCCTTGATGTGGTAGCAGTGCTCGTCATCCGGAAACGCCCCCAGCCGCACCTGCCGTGCATAATCGCCCACCGCCTCGGTGATCGGGCCCGAGAGATCGACATACGCCTTGGAGAACTTCGGCCGCGCACACGGGCTGATCCCCAGAATATCCGACAGGATCAAAATCTGCCCATCGCAGTCCGGCCCCGACCCGCAACTGATTACCGGCACCGACACCCGCTTGGTAATCAAACCCGCCACCTCCCGGGCCGTCCCCTCGATCAGAAGGGCGCTGGCCCCGGCCGCAACCATCTGCTCGGCGCTGAGGATCAGCTCATACGCCAGATCCGCCGTCGTCCCCTCCGCCCGCAACCGTCCCTGCTTGATGATGCCCTGCGGCCGGATCCCGATATGCGCCATCACCGGCATCCCCGCGTCGCTAACCCCTTTAATGACATCGAGATACGCGTTGCTCGCCTCGATCTTGATCACCTGGGCCCCCGCCTCCTGCACAAACCGCCCGGCATTCCGCACCGCATCNNCAACGGCGCCGCCCGCCGGACCGCCGCCGTAATCGCCACCATGAAATCCATCGTCGCCGGCAGCGTGCTGTCGTGCCCCAGCAGAATCTGCGCCGCCGAGTCCCCCGCCAGGATCACATCCACCCCCGCCGCGGCCACCAGACGCGCCGTCGTGTAATCGTAGCAGCTCACCGCTACGATCCTTCGTCCGGCCGTCTTGGCCTCGAGCAAATCAAGTATCGTAAGTCGTTTATCCATAAGCAATTACGCTATTCCGTGCCCCGAAATATGTCGCGAGATACCCTATTGTCCGACCGATCCGCCGCAGATTCCACAAAAATTTATTTTTTCCCCAAATTTCCTCTTGACCCCATACCGTCTTAGTACCTTATCATGCGGACGATTTTCTAAAGAATTATATTCGATATTCCGATAGAACAAAAGAAGCAGTTCTTTGAAATCATTTTCAATGGCTTTTCATCACCCTCCTCCGAAGCCAGATTCTGCTTTGTATCGGAATCTGGCTTTATTTATTGCGCAGTCTATCCCCGCATAATAGATTCACAAATAAGATTATATCCGGATTTCAACGGCTGGCCGTGTGCGAACAGGACACTCGTCGCGTCGCCGGGTCGAACTGAAACTTGCCGCCCATCGGACAGACCGGCGCCCCTTCGGGAAGATAAAGAAGATTGTCCATAATGATGGTTTTGAACGCGGCGGCATCGGCCGGGTAGCGTCCCCCATTATCCTTGGCATACAGCTCGACCGCCGCGTTGATCAGGCCGACATTCCGCCGGCAGTCATTCTCCTGCGACAACTCGGCGCTGTGCGAGATCCGCGGCACGGCCACCGCCGCAATCGCCGCCAGCACAAAAATCACGATCAGCAATTCCGCCACCGTCAGGCCCGCACGCTTCCTGCTACCGCTCATAGGTTCGCCTTTCGATAAAGGGTCGTCTCTCGAAAGGGTGTATCGGCCATTTATTCGATCGACTTTGAGTCCTGTCCGTTCTGTAACGAGCCGTGACGGTCGCCTGCGCCGCGTTTTACTGCCGTGCCATTTCTTATCGGACCATCACCAGAGCCATCCATTAAGTCCGTGCTTCTTCCGTTCGATATCACCGGTGAGAATCCCTGGATATACTGGAATGCGTACCATGACTCAAACGGCAATCAGACTCGACTTGACACAACAAACGATCGACACGGCCCCCGCGGCCCAGCGCCCGGCGCCGCTCGATTGGCTCTTGTCTTTTCGCGGCCTCGATCCCGTCCGCCTGGAACAGGACGACTTCGTCCCTGCGGCCGAATGGATCCGCGACGGCCTCGATGCCGACAATGTCCACATCGTTCTAAGCGCAGCAACTCAGCCCCGCCCCGTCGGCTCCGCCCATGCCCCGCAAAGCGACGCGTCGCTCTACACGGCCAGCCAGGCGATCCTCGCCGCCGTCCTCCGCGACGGCCAAACGGTCCTCCTCGACAACGCCGGCCTCAACACACCCTTCGCCGCCGACCCGCAGCTCCAGCGGTTCAATGTCGTCGCCGTCCTGTGCGTGCCGATGACGCTGTCCGGCCGACGGCTCGGCGCCATCTATGCCGACGCCCGCACCCCGCGCCCCTGGAACGACGGCGACCTGGCCGTTCTCGAGCTGGCCGCCGGGCTCCTGGCCCTGGCCTGGGATCATCGCCGCCTCCTCCACCAAATCCGCGACAATACCGCCATGGCCGAAGCGGGCCTGGCCGCCCAGAAAATGTCGCACGCCGTCAAGAACATCCTCCAGATGGTCTGCGGCGCCGGCGAGGTCATCGACTTTGCCCTCAAGAACAAGCACATCGACCGCATCCAGCGGAGCTGGGACATCCTCGGGCCCAACCTCCAGCGAATGAAGAAATTCACACTCGACATGCTCGACTATAGCCGGCCGCGCCCCTTCGAGTTCGCCCCCGCCAATCCGGCCGCGATTGTTTCCGCCGTCACCGAATCCTTCGCCGCCGTCCTCTCGTCGCGCAAGATCCAACTCGACCTTCGGCTCAACTCCGCCCCCAAATCCGTCCCCCTTGATTCAGCCCGCGTTACTGAAATGATCCGCAACCTGATCCTCTTCGCCCTCGACCGCATCGGCCCCCAGCCCGGCCGGCTCGGCATCGAGTGCCGCACCAACGCGAAAAATTCCGCCGTCGAGATCCTCATCTCCAACTCCGGCCCCGCCCTCGACCCCACCGCCGGCGATGACCTCTTCGCCCCCTACGAACCCGACCGCGGCCAGCTCAGCACCGGCCTGGGCCTGGCCATCGCCCGCCGCATCGCTCAAACCCACAACGGCTCGATCGCCCTCGATCCCGCCGACAACATCTTCCGCATCACCCTGCCCCTCGTCCCCGCGCGATAGGGGCGGGTTAATATCCCGCCCTTGGAGGATTGCGCTCGGTGGTGTTGGAACACGGCGGCCACGGCCGAAAAATACCCCGCGGATCGTCCCTATTTCAGCGGCCAATCACCCGGACAACCATCCATCCATTCCCGCGAGAAGATCGCAAAGTCCGCGATATCCACCCGTCCGCTACGGTCAAAATCGGCCCCCGTCGTGCCCCGGCTCAGCCACTTCTGCGCAAACACCATAAGGTCCCTCAGGTTCACCACGCACCCGAAATTCCCCGGTAAAAATCCTGCGCTGTTGACCAGCGACCCGGCGCTGCTGACGCCCGTATCCGCCTGGCCGATTGTCCCCGTCAGTTCATAGGTCCCCCCTGTGCTCGTACCTCCGCCGCCGTCAAGCGAGTTCCAGGTCAGATCAAATGTCCCACCGCTCTGCGCCACGGCTGGAGTCGTGACCGTCAGGGTCGTCCCTATGCCTATCATGAGCAAAACCAATCGCTTTACCGTTTTCATATTCACTCTCCGTTAAACAAAACCCATCCTGCCAACGCAAATAATGCCGCTAGAGAGGGCCCCTCTTAGTGAAATTGGATGCTGCCTGTGTTATACAATTGAATTCCGCCGTTGTAGATCTGGATCCCGGCATCGCTGCCGCCGGTCGCCGTCCCCTTGATCGAGAACATCCGCGTCGTAGCCGAAGGTGAGCCCGTGAATCGGATTACATTCCCCACTGGGCTGGTCCCTCGAACACTGACCCCTTGCAGGAATTGCAGGTTGTGCCCTGCCGCAAAGGTCACATTTCTCCCCGTGGCGTCTTGGTCAAAGTAACGGTAAGTCGAGGACGGAACATCATACTGAACATGATCGTCGGGCGAGCTTCCGGAAAGCCAACTGCCCAATGAATTCTCCGGGTGAATACTCTTGATCATTCCTTCAATCCCGCCCACATTTGTCATATTGACCCACGCCAGGTTACCATCGTTCATATGGCCATAAAGGACGCCACCGATTTCTTGCCACCCATCCAACACCATGGAATGCCCTGCAATCCCGGGAAAGCTGTACTTGGCCGTCGCGTACTGGAGCGGACGATTCTGATTGATATTGTTCTTGATGATACTGTACCAACTCGAAGGTGTGTTGTCCGCCCGAATATCAAAGGAGGCATCCTGGCTATATTGGTAATGATCTTCGTAGGCGTCCAACATGTCTTTCCCGATTTTGTCACCGCACCAGGCCGTCGATTCCGAGCAGCCATAGTCGGTTCCCGCCTGCCACCCCACATCGGCGCACAATTGTGCCACCGCATCGATCTGCGCCGAAGAGGGGTTATAGTCCGGCATGTTGACCCAGTTGAAGTCGTTGGGGGGCCATGCCCAGTATCGCATGATCTGAGCGCCGGCCAACGCCACGCAACCGACCTTGGTATTGGAACAACTGTCTCCGGCCGGACACCAGCAGTTGTAAGGGTAACCTTGTTGCCAGTTCGAAGTAAGCAGAAATGTACTGGATACATACGCCAAGGCTACCACACCAGACTCCATCCCTGTTGCGAAGGTCTCAACATCGCTGCCCAATGTCTCCCAAACACTTGAATCCGGGGGCGGAGGAATGGATTTGGATTGTACCTCGATTGTGTTGAAGAATCGTTCCATACCCTCTTTGATCAACGCCGCCATCAATTCTTCAGATTCAGGATCCAGATTATCGGTGCAGGAATAGGCCTGCACCGGTGATGTTTCCTTTCGGAGTGAAATCAC
>PMBP01000138.1 GCA_003152975.1 Phycisphaerales bacterium
CCGCAACAATTCTGAACGGCAGAGCCCTCGCGCAGACTGGTGCGGTGACATTGGATAGCAACACCATCAGCAACGTCTGTCCTTTTCCCAACCTCGGCCCCGGCTTCAGTGGCGGCCTTGAGTTTGATACCAGCGGCAAGCTTGTACCCATCGTTCCCACGGGTCCGGTGGTTGTCCCGGTACCGGGCGCCCTTCTGCTGGTCGGCTCCGGGTTGGGGAGTCTGTTTGCCTTTCGAAAAAGGTTGTCTTCCGCCGCGTGACGGCCGATTGAGAAGCATGTACCCATATCACGGGAATGTATATATATTAAATATTGTGATCTACAAATATTAGATATAGGAGCGGGGTGCGTTATCCCACTTTAACAACATGTGCACGAAGCAATGAGTGGAAAGGAATGAAAATGATGAAAAGAACAATCTTTATGTTGGTGGCGGCGGCGTTGCTGGCCCCTCCGGGTCTGGCGACCTACACCGCCCAAGTGAGTGATCTGCCTCCGGCCTGGTCCGGCGGGCCGTTTCAGGTTGTCCTGACGGGAACGGGCAACTATGGAACGCTGAATACGACTTTCCCGACCTTCTGCCTGGAGACGGGCGTGATGATGTCTCTTCCGGGCACCCATACCGCAACGATCGATGACACCGTCCAGTCCGGCGCTTTCGGTGTGGGCAACACGGCCCCGTTCTACACGGCTCTTCAGACGACCACCCAGCAGTTGTATGCGTCGTACCTGAGCCTTTCCAATCCGACGCCGACTCAGGGTATGGCCTATCAGAATGCCATCTGGGCTTCCCAGAGCGGCGCCAGCTTCAATCACAATTTGATTCTGAAGAATATCACCGGCAACGGCGTGAAGGTTATGAATCTGTGGGACAAACGGACCGGAGCCGATGTACAGTCGCAGTTGATTCAGGTCCCGGCGCCGGGAGCGATCCTGCTGGGTTCGCTGGGCATGGGACTGGTCGGATGGCTTCGGAAGAGACGGATGGTATAACCGATCATACACGATCGAAAAGAGTACCGATCCAGGCCCTCGGAGTTCAACTCCGGGGGCTTTATTTTTGCGCTGGGGATTCGAGGTCGTGGCGGGTTTTGCTTGTAATTTCACGGGCTTTCGATATGGTAGTGGCGGTTGTCGAGAAACCCGAGAAAGCAAGATAAGGAATGGATGAATGAGTCAATCGTGGTGGCAGTCGAGTGTATCAGAGGTGATCGAGCGGTTGGGAACGCACGCGGATAGCGGCCTTACAGCGTCCGAGGCGCAGCAACGGCTGGGCCGGTACGGCCCCAACCAGCTTCAGGAGGCCCGGGGCGCTTCGGCGTGGGAGATTTTCCTGGGGCAGTTCAAGAACACGATCATCTGGGTGTTGATCGCCGCGGCCGTGGTGTCGGGATTTCTGGGCGAATGGGTCGATACGCTGGCGATCGTGGCGATCGTGGTACTCAATGCTATTCTGGGCTTTTTCCAGGAATACCGGGCCGAGAAGTCGCTGGCGGCGCTGAAGAAGCTGTCGTCGCCGAACTCCAAGGCGATCCGCGGCGGGACAATGGTGACGGTCGCCTCGGCGGATCTGGTGCCGGGGGATTTGGTCATATTGGAAGCGGGGGACCATGTACCGGCCGACGGGCGTGTGGTGTGGGTGACGCCGAATTTTGCCGTGCAGGAGGCCAGCTTAACCGGCGAGTCAATGCCGGTGCACAAAAACATCGAGTCGCTGGCGGCCGGCGAGATCGCGCTGGGCGACCGGCGAAACATGCTCTACATGGGGACCTCGGTGTCGGCGGGCAAGGCGCGGGCCGTGATCGCCGAGACGGGGATGAAGACCGAACTGGGCAAGATCGCCAACATGATCCAGCAGATCGAGACGGAGATCACGCCGTTGCAGCAGAAGCTGGAAGAGTTTGGAAAGTGGATTATTTATATATGTTTTATCCTTGTCGGGTTGGTCTTTGCGCTGGAGATGATCCGCGGCGGTAAGATCGTCGATGTCTTCATGACCTCGGTGAGCTTGGCGGTGGCGGCGATACCGGAGGGGCTGCCGGCCGTAGTGACCATCGCGCTTGCGCTGGGAGTGCAGCGGATGGTCAAGCGGCATGTGCTGATCCGCAAGCTGGCGTCGGTGGAGACGCTGGGCTGCACGACGGTGATCTGTTCGGACAAGACCGGAACCCTGACGAAAAACGAGATGACGGTGCGGGTGGTCTATGCCGGCGGGCGACAGTATCCGGTGACGGGGATCGGCTACAGCCCGCAGGGCGAGTTCCGGCTGGACGAGAAGGCCATCGAGACCGAAGGGCACCTGGACCTGACGCGGGCGCTGCGGATCGGCGTGTTATGCAACGGGGCGGAATTCGCCTGGACGGGGCAGACCGGCTCGATCGTGGGCGACCCGACGGAGGCGGCGATTCTGGTGGCCGCGGCCAAGGCGGGGATGGCCAAGGCCGACGAGGAAAAGCTGCACGCGTTCGTCGATGAGATTCCGTTCGACTCGGACCGTAAGATGATGACGATCCTGCGGCATACAGAGAGTGGATTGACAGCATGTGTTAAGGGGGCGCCCGATATTCTGCTTTCGCGGTGCAACCGGATGGACCAGGGAGGATTGGTGATGGCGATGGGGGATGCGGATCGCCAGGAGATCCTGCGGGTCAACAACGAGCTGGCCGGCCAGGCGATGCGGGTGCTGGCGGTGGCGTATCGACGGGTCGATGTGGACATGCAGCGGGACAGCGAGACCATCGAGACGGACATGACCTTCGTGGGTCTGATGGCGATGATTGATCCGCCGCGGGAAGAGGTCAAGCAGGCGATGAAGGAGTGCCTCTCGGCCGGGATTCGGTCGGTGATGATCACCGGCGACCACAAGAACACGGCCGTGGCGATCGCCAAAGAGCTGGGGTTTTATCACGCCGATTCCCAGGCGCTGACCGGCGAAGACCTGGAGAAAATGAGCGACGAACAACTCGGGGCGGTCGTCGAGCACACGCCCGTCTATGCGCGGGTTTCGCCGGAGCACAAGCTGCGGATCGTCAAGGCCTGGCGCGGAAAGCACCAGGTCGTCGCGATGACCGGCGACGGGGTCAACGACGCTCCGTCGGTCAAGGAGGCCGATATCGGCGTGGCGATGGGGATTACCGGGACCGATGTGACCAAGGAGGTCTCCGACATGGTGATCACCGACGACAACTTTGCGTCGATCGTGGCGGCGGTGCGGGAGGGTCGCGGAATCTATGACAACATACTCAAGTTTATCCATTACCTGCTGAGCTGCAACACCGGCGAGATTCTCGTGATGCTGCTGGCGTCGCTGGCGGGGATGCCGGTGCCGCTGCTGCCGATCCACATTTTGTGGGTGAACCTGGTGACCGACGGCTTGCCGGCGCTGGCGCTGGGCGTGGACCCGACGGATCCGGACATCATGCGAAAACGCCCGCGGCCCAAGGGCGAGAGCGTGATCACCAGGAGCCGGGGGCTCTTGATGCTGCTACAGGGCAGCTTCATCGCCGCGTGCAGTCTGGGGGCGTTCGTGTTCGTGCTGTATGGCGAGGGCAAGGGGCTGGAACAGGCGCGGACGGCGGCGTTTATCGTTCTGTCGTGCAGCCAGTTGTTCCACTCGTTCAACTGCCGCAGCATGACGCGGTCGCTGTTTTCGATCGGGGTATTTAGCAATCCCAAGCTGATCCTGGCGGCGGCGGTGTCGCTGGCCTTGCAGTTGATCGTGATCGAGACGCCGTTTTTAACGGTGATCTTCAAGACCGTCAATCCGGATATGATGGATTGGTTGATGATCCTGGCGCTGTCGTCGATGCCGCTGTGGGCGATGGAGGCCTTCAAGGTTGCCAATCGCAAGTGGAACTGGATCTCGATCGAGAGGGAATAAGGGACAATAGAATAGCGACTATTAACCCGGTTATTTCACGGGGTTTTGACACAGTCGTCATCACGATAACTCCGACGGGGTCTTACGAAATAAATGACGCCCCGGCCTGATTACAGACTGTTTTGGACGAGAAATTTTGGCCCGATGCGCATCATCCAGCCCGCCCAGGAGCAGCAAAAGACAACCGATCCAGCGGATGAGAACGCATAGGCAACTCCTCAGTTTATTGTCAGCAAATACCACATTGTCTGTTGTTTGCCAGAAAGCCGGAGGACCGGCTTGCCATCCCGAATATCGACGGGGACTTCTGCATCGGTCGTGCCGTCGGGTTTGAGTGCCGCGGCTTTCCACGATCCGGCCGGCAATGCAACCCATCCGCTGACCGGTTCGATCCGAACCGGCGCAGTGCCCCAGTTGGTGCCAACGGTGGTGCGGTCGGCGGAAAACTTCATGCCGGTGTTCTCGCAGCGGCCGCAGGCGGTGATGAGGATTTTCTTGCTGTCGGCCAGCTTCTGTTGGTCCATCGCGGTAACAGTCATCACCGCAAAGCCGGGTGCGGCCAGCGCGGCCTTGCCTTTGGAGACGGATTCAAACCGCCGGGTATCGCCGGACAAAACATAGCCGCTGCGGCCGGTGACGAAATAGAGGCCCTTGCCGGATTCGACGGTCCAGTCGATGTGGGTGGGCTCGGCGGATACCGTGGTCGTGGTTCCGGCCAGCGGAATCGACGGATACGCCCCGCAGATCCGTCGCGAGAGCATATCCTGCCATCCGATCTTGCCCTTGTCGCCCAGCACGCCCAACATGTTCGAACGGTGGGCCAGCCAGCCGGGAGCGAGGGAGCCGATGGGGTCGGCCGCATCGACCATCGGGACCGGCTGGATCGAAGGCAGCGGATCGATGCCACCAAAACGATAGAGCATCGCGCCGGCGTTCATGAATCCCCACTTGGAGGGATTGGTGTCAATGTCGAAGTAGCTGCTCATGATTTGGCGGTTCCAGTCGGTGCCGCTGTGGCTGTAGGTGTAGAACCAGATGCCATCCCAGTCGTGTGCGGCGGCGAACGAGGCGACCATCGGCACGCACTCGGCCTGCGAATCCAGCGGGGCCGGGTGGTTGTACTCAGTCAGCGTAAACGGCTTGCCGGCGAGTTTCTCGGAGGCGATGGCAAAGAGCCGCGCCTCGTCGGGATGATCGGTCATGGGGAGCTGGCCAATTAGCCAGTCGGCCGGGTCCCACTGGCGGCGGGGAAATCGCGGGTGCTGCCAGTACGAATGCGAATCGATGAAGTCCATGTCACTCTGCGCGAAGACCCCCAGCGGGCCGAAGGCGATCGTCCCGGTGACCAGGGCCCGGGTGCCCAGCTCGGTCTTCAGGAAGACCCGCATGCCGTCGAAGAATCGTTTTTCCGTCTCGGCGAGAAATCGCAGCCGGTCGTTGACCCGCTCGGTGACTTCCAGATTCGAATAGACCGTGACGGTGCCGTTCTCAATCGACTCGCCGTCCATCAGGCCGGTCTGGCCGCCGGGGCACAGGCGGATGTCGGCCAGACAGACGGTGGTCTTGTCCTCGCCGACGGTGAAGCTAATGCGGGCGTTGGCGTCCGATTGGAGAGCGGTAAAGCCGAAGCGGAATTCCTTCCAGTCCGTGGTCAGATCCACCGTTTGGCTCATACCGAGATTTTGCCAGGGGTCGTG
>PMBP01000031.1 GCA_003152975.1 Phycisphaerales bacterium
GGCGTCCAAAACTCGCCCATCGGCTCGTCCGATTGCCCGCCATAAGGGATATAATCGCACGGACTCCCGTAGGCCTCCGCGGTGAACCGCATGCCGTGCTGGTGCGCCAATTCCCTCATGTGGCCGGCGTAATTGTCGATCACCATCTCCGAGACGGTCTGTCGCACATCCCACAGGAACCGCTCCGAGATTTCCGCGCTGCCGACCACGCGGCCTGTCAGCACAGGCATAAAGGGTAATAACTCATACCCTCTGCGCCGCTGAAACTCTTCGCGCATTTTCGCGGTCCAGTTCTGCGATCCATTCTCCCAGCTATCAATATGCGTGGCGACAAGCCCGGCATTCGTCATACCCGGCTTCAAGCCGGTATCCGCCGTAAGCTTGGCCATCATGGCGTTGAAATTGGCCTCGATCCCTTCGCGGCTCAGCTTGTCGCACTCGAGGCCCCTGCCGGTTTTCGGAGCCGGCGCATTCTCTGCACCCGTACTGGTGTGGCCGAAACGGATCACGGTCCAATCGCCCGAGGGAACCTCCCACGCCAATTTACCGGCAGCATCCATGCTCGCAGTGAGATTGACGACCCCCTCCCGCGGGATGATCATCTGGGGAGAAAAATCGGCCTTCGATGGTTTATGGATTCCGCGTTTCTGGAACGCTGCTTTCGATTCAATGTTGGGGATGCGGTAATCGCCGACCCTTTTGAACGCCAGCACGGCGATGTCGCGATAGAAGCCCGCGACGGCGGCCGGTTGGGCAAGCGTTCCGTCGAATTTCTGCGGACCCGTTAGCTCGGTCTCGGTCCAGACAACCTCCTGCATGGATTGTTCGGGCGTGATCCACGGACCCCCGCTGCCGTTCCATCCGGCGTCGTTGTTCATGTTCACTTCGATCCCCAGCCGTCGCGCTTCGGCGTGGACATGCCGGAACAGATCACGCCAGGGCTGGCCCATGAAATCCATCGGTCCGACCGGCGATCCCTGATCCACCTCCATAATGAGAACGCCCCCGATCCCCACGCGCTTCATCGCTTCCAGATCAGCCGTGATGCCGGCCGAAGTGATGTTGCCGTTGAGCCAGAACCAGTACACCCAGGGGCGCGCATCCGGCGGTGGCTGGCGAAAACCGCTCTCCAGGACATCGGTACCCACGGCTCCCGTTGTCGCCGCAATAATTCCCATTATGCCCAGAATGATGAACAGAACTCTCATGTTCTTCATACTCTTCCCTTCCATGCAAACCGATGGGTCTGAACCCATCCCTATTGTCAAGCCAAAATATCACATAAACCCTTAATTTGCAAATATTTACAATGTGTTTTCGAATCAAACACTTTTGACGCCGGCATCAGCATTATGCTTTTCGAGCAAATGCCTATTGGATTAGCCGTAAATAATAGCAAATTCGCCATTTTCCAGATAGACAACCCACCGCCTTCCCCGGTACTATATTTGCTTGCTTCCCGGCTTGATTGTAGTATAGTGTACCCGGAAGTGCCGAGGATGGGTGAATAATTTATGCCACGGATTTCGTAGTGGGTTAAGGGAAGGGCGGTGGGCTATACGGTAACGAAGAAACATCGAGTGGAACTGCGATGGAAATAGCCAGACTTGAAGTCGATGGATAAAACGGCGGATGTTCGCCATTTTGAATGGATTATTCAGGCCAACGGCCGGGAAACATAATGAATCAGCGAATGCCAGCGTTACGGATTGGTGATTTAGAGATCAACCCCCCGATCATTCAGGGGGGGATGGGCGTACGGGTGTCCATGGCGAACCTTGCCGCGGCGGTTGCCCAAGAGGGATGCGCGGGGATTATCGCCACGGCAGGGATCGGACGGTTTGAGGGATGCCCGAGGGCGGAACTCCCGGAGGTGAACCTCCAGGCGATCCGGGAGGAAATTCACAAGGCCCGGAGCAAGACCCATGGCGTGATCGGCGTGAACATCATGGTCGCGCTGTCGGATTACGACAACCTGGTCAAGACGGCGGTCGAGGCGAAAGCGGATATCATTATTTCCGGCGCGGGACTGCCGCTTCATTTGCCCGAACTGGTGGGGGATTCCAATGTCAAGCTGGTCCCGATCATTTCGTCGGTGCGGACCCTCAATGTGATCTTGCATCGGTGGCGGAAACGCTATGGCCGACAGCCCGATGCAGTGGTCATCGAGGGCGTCAAGGCCGGCGGACATCTGGGGTATTCGCATCAGGATGTCGTCGAGGGAACGGCGCAGACGCTGGAGGAAATCGTACGCGAGGTTCTGCCCGTGGCCAACAGCTTTGAACGGCCGATCCCCGTGGTTGCCGCCGGCGGGATTTTTACCGGCGCCGATATCGCGCATTACCTGCGGATGGGCGTAGCGGGGGTGCAGATGGCCACGCGGTTCGTATGCACCCACGAATGCGATGTTCACGAGAATTTCAAGCAGGCCTATCTGAAAGCGCGGGTCGAGGATCTGGCGATCATCAAGAGTCCGGTGGGATTGCCCGGACGGGTGATCCGCAACCGGTTTGTCGATCGTATCGAGCAGGGCCAGACCTCTCCGTTTCAGTGCAGCTACCAATGCCTGCGGACCTGCGATCCCAGCCGGGCGCCCTATTGCATCGCGGAGGTCCTGGCCAATGCGGCCAACGGCAACATGGACAGAGCCTTCTGCTTCGCGGGGGAAAATGTGTACCGCTGCAACAAGATCGTGTCGGTCAAGGAATTGATCGCCGATTTGGTCGAGGAGTACCAGCAGTGCCTGCAGGATGAGGCGTCGGCGAAGGGATAGGCGGGAGGGGCGCTTTACCGATATTCATGTTGCCCTGGAATTACAGTCATGTTTCCATCTGAACCACGGATTGCATAACAGGTCAGCTTCAAGCTGTCATTTCCAGAAGCGATCGCATCGAGAAACGGTCGGATCATTACACGACATCCACTGGACTGCAAGGCCGAGGACATCCCCGGCCGGCGTCCCGTCGCCATACAACCGGCAATAGAATATGTCATGATCCGCGGCGCCATATTCGAATTCCCAGGTCACCAGATAGTGATTCGTGGTCAGCTGAAACGCGACATCGGGATTCAGCCGGTGCTGCGAGCCCTGCCAGTCGATCGCCAACGGATTTCCGATCGGTTCGCCGGACAATCCCACACGACACCCGTAGATATCCCAGTCGTCGCCCCAGCCCCAGTGGTGATCCTCCCAAACCAGCAGATATTCGTTCGTGGCCGAATCAAAGGCCAACCGGGGTTTGACCTGATCGTATTCCCATACGGATACCGCCCATTCATCCCCGCCGGACTTGTCTCCCGGTTGAACGCGCCGGGCATAGATCCCGTAATCCCCCGACGGGTCCTTTCGGGCCTGCCACGCCGCCACACAGGCCCCGTCGGAACCGGCCGCAACGCAGGGCAGTGCTTCATCGCTTACCGAATCGGCAATCACCATTTCAGACAAAGCCAAGGTTCCATCCGCCCAAAGCCATCGCGCGTGGATGTCGTTCTGCGTGAACTCGTCACCGCCCTGCCGAACCTGCCAGACGACAAGGTACTGGTTCGTCTGGGCCTGATAGGCCGCCATGGGCATACTCTCAAAGCTACCCGATGCCGCCACCTGGATCACCGGACCGGAAGCATTCCCGGTGGCATCCAGCCGCTGAGCATAGATATCGTGATCCGAATCGCTGAAGGCGTATTCATAGACCAGAAGATATTCCTGTCGGGCCATGTTGAAGACCGCATCCGGGTGGATTTCAGAATTGCTGGACTGGGCAACGGGGATCGGATTGGAAATGGGGCTGCCGTCCGAACCGATCCGGCACGCATACACATCTTGATCGACCGGCGTGTACTCATGCTGCCAGATCACCAGATATTCTGAAAGATTTGGATTGAACACAAGTCGAGCGGAGGTATCCGAATTGGGCATCGTACAAACCGGCTGTTCCTGTGCCCAGATCCATCCTCCCCCCAAAAGTCCCAGAAGGATCCCACCGATCAACCCATGCGGCCATCGACTCAATAATTCACGATGTCCCGGACAATCGGAATTCGACTGTCGATATGAATCGCGAAAGATTCGACCATCATACATGGCTCTCCTCCACTTAGGATCCGAATCGCGTCCTGCCTCCGGAAATCAGAAAACGAAGACAACCACCCTGCAATCCCAAGACAGGTATTGTA
>PMBP01000210.1 GCA_003152975.1 Phycisphaerales bacterium
GCCAGGTCCATCGGCGTGATCCGCGTCTCGTCGGCGAAGCGTTGTGCAATCAACAGATCCACATAGTCTTTAATCGAATACATCTTGGGATCCAGCGTCGTGTGGTCGATCATTTCATCGACGGAGATAAACGGCGACGCCTTGTCGTCCAGGCCGCCCGTCACCACCGGCGCCAAAAATCCCTCGCTGTACAGCGTAAAGTCCCAACTGGCCGCAAAGAAACTCGCCAGCGCCAGCGGCATCTTCGACGCCGCCGACCAGCCCTTGAGCAGCTTGTCCCCGCCGTCAAAGCCGAACCGCTTGTTCATATCCGCGGCGAATACCGCATCCGGCGTCTCCGGATCGTACAGCAGTCGCCCCCAGAGTCGATAATACAGCCATTGTTTCTCGAATGCCCAGGTCCAGTCGCGGAACGCCCCCTCCTTGTGGGCGTATTCTTTCGCGGGAATATAGCACTCCGAGCCGATGAAGTACCCCCCGACATACGGTTGGGTGTTGGTGCGAATGTGCCGACGAATAAACTCCGGCTCGCCCCACCGCAGCACAAAGAAGTCCTCGTTGCGGACCATCCAGGCGATCTTGTAGTTGCCCGGCGGCGGATTCCAGTATCCGTCATCGACCGCCCCGCCATGCACGATCGCCAGGTTCGGCGTCGAGTGCCCGTGCGACCAGTTGAACTTCAGCTCCACCAGCACATTCGGCAGCTCCGACGCCTCGATCGACTGGCGCGTCACCTGCGGATCGATCGAAAACGGCGCCCGGTGAATGAACTCCACCTTCCGGCCGATCTGCTTGACGGTCTCCAGATACACCTCGTCAACCCAGTCCTGCCGCTCCTGCGGGGTCATGGCGTTCATCTGCTCTCCGAGACTGGTGCCCAGTCCCGTCAGCTCCGGGTATTCCTCCAGCGTCTGGCGGATACACTGCTTCATGTACCGCTTCACCAGATCGTTCGACTCGCCCGGGCCGAAATCATCCGACCCTTCCGGCTTGCAGTAGCCGCAGACATTGTGCGCCTTGGCAAACGCCGGCGACACAAAGATATTCCAGTTGACGATGTAGGTCTTGATCCCCCGCTCGGCCGCCATCTTAAAGAGCTCATGCCAGAACTTTTGCCACTCGGCCAACTCCGCGTCGCTGAAGGGGCACGCCTCCGGAAAATCCTTCGGCCGGATCATGTAGGGAAACGGGTGCAGGTTCCACAGGGTCAGGGCATTGAAGCGGTTCTCCGCCATCATATCCAGAAACGCCCGCCAGAACTTCAGGTCCCGGCAGGTCTCCGTATGCTGGGCTAGCGCCTCGCCCGTCCGGTATGAATCCCACGGCAGGTTGAACTTGATCGCGCGAAACGCCAACCGCGGCGAGACGGTCTTGTCCGTAATCGCCGTCAGCGCCGTCCCGCACCGCACCTGCTCGGCCAGGTCCATCGCCGCGTACGACGCCCCCGCCGCATCCGTGCCGGCCGCCGCAATGCGGGTCAGCTTCGGCTGCGAACTCCGCGTGATGCGGTACGATTCCGCCGCCAGCGGCCGGTTGTCCGCCCCCGTCAGATACGGATCAATCCGCAGCACAATTTGCACGGGCTGCGTCAGGTTCTCCCCCGGCGGATCCACGAGCACAACGCCCTGTCCGGCCTCTTTCAGCGCCGCCGCCAGCCGCGCAACGCCAAAGGCGACATTGGGGCTATCCTTCGGGGCAACCACCGCCACATCCGCCCCTGCCGCCATCGCCGCCAATCCGGCAATCACTATCCACGCTATCCATCGTTGTCGCATCGTATTCTCCGGACCCGCCGCATCGAGGTCAAACGCTCCAAACCCTCCCGCACGACTCCCTTTCGGCCACCATCGTAAAACCCCGGACGCTCAAAGTCAATTCGCCGCCCGGATTTGCTTGACGATTCGGCTTCAAGGCGGATAATCTGACGAAAGCAAACGAACCAAGACCGGAACTCGAAAGGAATCGCCGTGAACATCATTCGTATCGCCATCGCCGTAGTGGGCGTCGTATCGTTGGGCGGCTGCTCGATCGTTCCGCAGGAACAGGCCGGAGCCCTCAAGCCCGTCGATCTCAAGTGCGAACGAAGGGTCGAACCGATTGCCTGCCACACGCCGCAACCGCGGTTTTCCTGGGCCCTCGAATCCCCGCTTCGTAACCAGAAACAAATCGCGTATCAAATTTTTGTCAGAGAGAATATGAGGGGGGTCTTGGTTAATAGTTCTTACATTTGGGATTCAGGTCGGATCGAAAGCTCCGACACCTTTGAGATCATCTATCAAGGTAAACCACTTAAACCGTGCAAACAATACTCATGGTTCGTGTGGATCTGGGATTCCCGGGGAAAAGTCTCCCGGAGTTCTCACGCCTGGTTTGAAACCGGCATGATGACACAGGACAACTGGAAAGGCCAGTGGATCTGCGACGGCAAGGCCGCCCCCGAAAAACCCGAACAGTTTTTCGAGGACGACACCGCTCCGATGTTCCGCAAAGCATTCGAGGTCGGCGAGCAACTGGTGGCCGCGCGGCTTTATATCAGCGGGCTGGGCTACTATGATGCCGCGATCAACGGCAAGCCCGTCGGCGATGTCGTCCTCGATCCCGGCTGGACAAACTACTCAAAATGTGTCTATTATAGCGTCTATGATGTCGCCGCCCTGCTGCAAAAAGGCCCCAACGCCATCGGCGTCACACTCGGCAACGGCTGGTACAATCCGCTGCCGATGATGCTTTTCAACCGCTTCAACCTGCGCCAGGCCCTGACCATCGGCCGCCCGAAGTTGATCGCCAACCTGCGGCTGGAATACCTCGATGGCCGCGTCGAGACCATCGCCACCGACACTTCGTGGAAAACCGCCCCCAGCGGCCTGCTCCGCAACAACATCTACCTCGGCGAAGTCTTCGACGCCCGAAAGCAAATCCCCGGCTGGGATTCGCCCGCCTTAGACGACTCCACCTGGGCCGCTGCGTCTGAAAGCAAAGACAAAACCGGCCCGCTCCTCGCCCAGTTCGCCCCGCCGATCCGCGTCAATCGCACGATCCGCGCCAAGGCCATCACCGAACCCAAACCCGGCGTGTACATCGTTGACCTCGGCGAAAACTTCGCCGGTTGGCTCCGCGCCGATCTCCGCGGCCCGGCCGGCACACGCGTCGAACTTCAATACGGCGAGCTGCTCAAACCCGACGGCAACCTCAACCCGATGACGACCGTCGCCTGCCAGCTCAAGTGGCCCAACATGGGCGGCCCCGGCACGCCCATCCCCGCCGTGCAAAAGGATGTCGTCATCCTCGCCGACACCCCCCTGACCTACACGCCGCGCTTTACCTTCCACGGTTTCCGCTTCGTCGAGATCACCGGCCTAACCGAAAAGCCCAAGCCCGCCGACTTCACCGGCCTGGCCCTGGCGGCCGATCTGCCCAAAGTCGGCCAGTTCTTCTGCTCCAACGAACGCCTCAACGCCATCCAGCGGATGGTCCTGCGGACCTTCCTCAGCAATGTCTTCTCCGTCCAGTCCGACTGCCCCGCCCGCGAGCGCTTCGGCTACGGCGGCGACATCGTCGCCACCAGCGAGGCCTTCGCCTGCAACTTCGACATGTCCGGTTTCTACGCCAAGGTCGTCCTCGACTTCGCCGCCGACGCCACACCCGACGGCGGCCTTCCGGAACTGGCCCCCTTCATGGGCATCGCCGACCGCGGCTACGGCGGCACCAGCGGCCCCGTCGGCTGGGCCCTCGCCCATTCGCTCCTGCTGCGAAACCTGTACGACTACTACGGCGACCGCCGGCTCCTCGAACAGCAATTCGACACCGCCCGCCGCTGGGTCGATTTTCTATCCACGAAAGCGGCCAAAGACCTCATCGTCTCGCAGTGTATCAGCGACCACGAAAGCATCGACCCCAAGCCCGATGCCGTCACCGCCACCGCGCATTACTATCAGGCCGTCCGCCTGACCTCCAAGTTGGCCGGCCTGCTCGACAAATCCGACGAGCAAAAACTGTACGCCAATCTGGCCGACAAGATCCGCTCCGCTTTCGTCGCCCGCTTCATCGACACCGAAGGCAAGGTCGATATCGGCACGCAGGGAGCCCAATCGTTCGGCCTCTACATGAACCTGGTCCCCGACGACCGCTGCACAAAGGCCTTCGACCGACTCATCTTCGAAATCGTCACCACCCACAAAGGCCACCTGGCCACCGGCATCTTCGCGACCAAATACATGCTCGACCTGCTCACCCGCTTCGGCCGCGCCGACCTCGCGTACGGCATTGTCAACCAGACCACCTTCCCCGGTTGGGGCTGGATGCTCGAAAACGGCGCTACAACCCTATGGGAACACTGGGAAAAGGAGGAGGCCGTCTATTCGCACAATCACCCGATGTTCGGCTCGGTCAGCGAGTGGTTCTGCAAAGGCCTGGCCGGTATCAACCCAGTCCCCAGCAGCGTTGGATTCGACAAGATCGTGATCCACCCGCAGATCGTCGGCGACCTCAAGTGGGTCTGTGGCTCGTATAACTCCATCCGCGGCCGGATCGAAACCCGCTGGCAAAAGGACGGCGACATCCTGTGGCTCCAAGTCCGCATCCCCGCCAACACCACCGCNNGGCGGCAAACCCGTCGAGCAGGCCGAAGGAGTCCGAACGATCCAACATCCAACCTGCCCTGACGGCCCGACCGTGATCACCGTCGGATCCGGAAGCTACCAATTTGAAGCGAAGGAACCAAAGAAGATAGGGGGAGGAAAGACCGATTGAGTTCGGTCTCCTGTGAGGTGTAAAAATGATTGGCTTATATGCTCTTTGGCAACATGAAGTTAAACGCTCTTCGGATGGAGCCATGCACAGAACTCGTTACCCCAGACACAATCCTATACTGGCATCGAGACCTGGTTGTACTAAGAATGATGGATCAAAGACCCGAATGTCGCCCGGTCGGCCTCAAATCAATCAGGAAATCGTTCATTTCGTGATCTGATTCAAAGAAGCGAAAATGTCAATTGTGACTGTTGAATCATAAGTGCATATTTCAAGGAGATCAA
>PMBP01000348.1 GCA_003152975.1 Phycisphaerales bacterium
CCCGTTCATCCCCTGCGGATTGGACTTCAGCTCTTTCGTCGCGTCTTCCACGAACTGCAGCATCCGCCCCCGCTGAATCTGGGTATAGTCCTCCCGCTGCTCATAACGACTGCGTCGGCCGGTCTCCTCGGCGTCCGGCGGAAGTTCGAAGGATTTGGGGTTTACCGCTTCGGTCAGCACAGCGTTGCATCGCTGGACCCAGAATTCGGCCGTGGCCGTCCGCTGCGCATCCGAAAAATTGGCCGGGTCGAAGGTCAGCACGCCCACCCGCCCGAATCCCACCTGCCCGACCGCGAACAAATGTCCCTGTTCCACTCGGCCGTCATATCGCCAGACCGGGCTGGGTGGATTGCCCGCGATGGGGCTGGCCGCGATCGCCTCGGAAGTGCCCCCGCGGAGTTTCCACGCATCCAGGACCTCCGCCGGGACTTTCACATTCAATGGCGCCGTCGGCACAAACGGCAGCAGCCCCGCGATCGGATTGTCGGCCGCGGGAGGGTTGGTCGCGTAAATCAGCAACAGCGACCCTCCATTGTTGACCCATTCGCAGATGCCCCGCAACTGGTGCGGATGAAATTCGCTCCAGGTCGGATCGTACAGAACCAACAGGTCCAGCGAGTTATATCCCGTCCAGTCCCACGGCGCCGTCCGGGCCATCTTGTCCTGCACATAGACCTGGCCCTTCACCAGATCGCTGACGGCCACCGTCTGCCGGGCCATCTGGAGGATCCCATATTTCCGCTGGCCGATCAGCCCGATGAGGATGTCGTGAACCCCCACGGAAGTCAGCAGTTGCTTTTGCCCCGAAAAATCCCACAGGTCATAATTGCCGCTCCAGAACACCCGTCCCCGCTGGCCCTCGATCCGCACCGCGCACTTGTCGGTCGCGAACGCCAGCTTGGTCACCAGCGGGATGTGCAGAGGAATCTCCGGAGTCAACACAAACGGATGCACCAGGTTCATCGTGTTGAGTTCGTCCTGACGGGCCGACAACACCAACGAACCCTCGAACGGCTCCTTGAGGTTTCCCTGGATGTTGATCTCCACCGGCGTCCATTCCATCGGCCGATAACACCCGCCCCAGCCGAAGAACACGTCCACATTGAACGCCTCTTCCTTGGCCCACGCACCGACCGTACACAGCCATCCTAATAATACGATAATCCAGATTCGTTTACGATTCATATAGCTCTCCCGGAGTTGCCCTTACAACCGAATTCTCGAATTGTATAGCATCCATTCCCCACACACAAGCGCAAGCGCACCCAACACGATCCACGGCCACAGCGGCACATTCGCCCGCCCGATTGACCCCTCGGCCGAGGCCACCGCCTGCCCCGACAGCGTCAACTCCGTCACCGGCGCAATCTCGCTTTCATGCTCGTCCAGCAGGTTCACCGCAAAGGGCTTTGCCGCCTGCTGCATCAGCGATACCGTGTACACGCCCGCCCGGTCCGTCTGCGGATACCGGACGACTCCGGCATCGCCGCCGGAGATCGGCTCGCTCGTCCTTCCCGGCCCCGCGATCGTTCCCGTCGTTCCCGCCGGCAGACCCTCGATCACGATCGGTTCGCCGGTCATCAGGTTGGCCGTCAACTGCTCGCCCGTCTGCGTCCCCAGCCATGCCAGCGCGTTGTACCAGAACAGGATAAAACTGGGCTCGAATGGCCAGTTCGATTCCAGAATGTCAAACGCCACCAGCAGCAGCGTGTTGCCCCCGCGTCGCACCGTTGCGATCGCCGGGCTGTCACGGAATTCCGCCAGCGTCTGCGCATCCCGCGGCACCGCGATCTTGGCCGCCTTGAGCGCAAAGACATTGGTCAGATTCACATACCGCAGCACCGCGTGCTGTCCTCGCCAGTCGAGGATCGGCTGGTTCTCCAGTGGCTCGGCCGCCGCTGTTACCTCGATCCCATCCGGCGGCCTGCCGAACACGATGTACGACGCCTTCGGCAGGGACTTGGGACTTTGCTTATCCAGAACGATCACATCGTACGGCGGCTGGGCATTCATCGCCGCCGTATCCATCGCGTCAAACTGCGCCCCCGTGCAAACCTCCAGCCGCTGGATCGGGCAGGCCTTCAGCGCCGATTCCACCACCGCGTTGCCCTCGGTCACCAGCAGCACGCGGTTCTGCTTGGGCGGGGAGACGATCGCCCACGCCGCATCGTCGCGCGCCAGCGAATCCTTGGCCGTGTGCCGCACCTCGATCACCGCGCCGCCCGCCTGGCTCAGCGTAAACTCCACCGTCAGCTTTCCCGGCCGTTCCTGCGGCGGATCGCCCTCGGCCCTTTGCGCCGGGATCTCGTGGTTCTGCACCTGCCGCACATCCCCATTGACGGCGATCTGAATGTCGCACCGCACCGTCGCCGCCCCGAAGTTGGCCAGCGTCGCAAACACCGTCACCTGCTCGGGATTCTCGTACGATCGCCGCGCCTGCATCGCCGTCACCGCCACATTCTCCGCCGCCGACCCGATCGAATAATACCGCACCTCGTCGGGCCCGACGGCCACGCTGTCCCGGTCCGCGATCCGCCCGTCGCTAAAGAGGACCAGCTCCGCCGGCTCCTGCGAGCTGCGGTTGTTCGCCTCCACCCCCATCGACTGGGCGAACGCCCGCGCCACCGTGATCGACTCGGCCAGCCGGCTCCGCCCGTCGCCCGGCTCGATGGCGTCGATCGCCGCCAGCAACTGCCGCTTGTCGGCCGTGAAATTGCTCATCACCTTGCACCGGTCGTCGAACGCGATCACCATCGCCTGGTCCGACGAATCCTGCAGCGACAGCGCCGCCCGGCTCCGCATCGACTCCACGAACACTCGCGCCTGCCGCTTGGCCTCTTCCAACCGGCTCGGCGCCACATCCGTCGCGTTCATACTCGCCGACCGGTCGATCACGATCACCATCCGCTTGCCCGGCCCGCGCGTCAGCGACAGCACAGGCCCCGCCAGCGCAATCGCCATCGCCCCCAGCGCCAGCAGTTGCAGCAAGAGCAGAAGATTCCGCCGCAGCCGCTGGAACGGGGCGTTGACCTGCAGGTCCTGCACCGCCCGCTTCCACAGCAGCGTGCACGAAATCATCTGCTCGGTCCGCCGGAGCTTGAGGAAATAGAGGATTACCAGGCCGGATATCGCGATCCCGCCCGCCAGCAATCCCGTCAGTGGCGTCATCCATTCCATGCTTGTTCCCGCTATCGTACCAGCCGAATCCGCCGCAGCGTGTCCAGCACCAGAGTCTCGATCGGCGTGGCGGTGCTGGCCAGCACATACGCTCCGCCCCGGCCCACGCAAAATTCCTTGAGCTCATTGCAGTACGCCGCCAGATTCTGCTTGTAATACTTCAACAGGGCGGCGCTGACCGTGATTTCCGCCGTATCCCCATCCTCAACATCCACTAACTTCAAATCGCCCGTGATCGTCGGCTCCGTCTCCTGCGGGCTGAGCACCTGAATCGCATACAATTCGTACTGCGAGCTGATCAGCCGCCGCAGACCGCTGGCGTATCCCTCCTTGAACAGGAAATCCGACACCACGATCATCACGCCGCTGCCGATCCGTCCCGCCGCCGCCTGCTTGCATGCCCGGTCAAAATCGCCGATCCCCTCCGGATTCCGTGTCAGCAAGAACTCCGCCATCCGCGGCAGATACGCCCGTCCCCGCAGGTTGGCAATTTGCCCCGACAGGCCGTCCCTGAACGAGCTGAGCGTGACGCGATTGTTCCCCGCCAGCGCGATGTACCCCAGCGCCGCACCCAGTTGCAGCACATACCGCGCCTTGGCCGCATCCGGCAGGGCGATCGATCCGGTCGTATCCAGCAACAGGTGCACCGTTAGGTCCTGCTCCTCCAGAAACAGCTTCAAGACCAACTGCTCCAGCCGCCCGTAGATGTTCCAATCCACAAACCGCAGGTCGTCGCCGGCCACATATCCCCGGTGATCGGCAAACTCCACGCTCTGGCCCCGCCGCTTGCTTCGCCGCTGCCCATGCAGCCGTCCCCGCAGCATCCGGTGGCTCAGCACATCCAGCGCATCCAGCCGCGCCAAAAACCGCGGATCCAGCAACTCCGCCAGCCCCTTGTGTCTCGTCGAATTGACCTGCGTCTCGCTCATCTATATTATTTCCTATACCCGTGCTGAGTCCCATTTTCTCGGGACTCAGTTCCGATCCTATCGGGATCATTCCCGCGAAAACGGGAATCCATCTTGTTTTTCAAATTTCATATTTGATATTTTGGATTTGTTTAGTGCTTAGAATTTAGGATTTAGAATTTTCCGTTTTGGGTGTCGCTTCCAGAATCTGCCGCAAGAGGTCATCGTTGCTGATTCCCTCGGCCTGCCCCTCGAAGTTCAGCAGGACCCGGTGCCGCAATGCCGGCAAATACGACTCCACAATATCCCCGAACCCCACATGGTACCGCTCGTCCAGCAGCGCCCGCACCTTCCCCGCCAGGATCAGCGCCTGCACGCCCCGCGGCGACGACCCGTACCGGATGAACTGCCGCGCCGCCGGCGGGGCGAACTCGTCCTCCGGGTGCGTCGCCATCGCCAGCCGAATCGCGTAATCCTGAACATGGTCGGCCACCACCACCTGTCGTACCAGCTCCTGCGCCCGCAAAATCTGCGGCGCGTCGGCCACCGGCTTGGCCTGCGGCGCCTGCTGCGTCGTCGTGCGGTCCAGGATCGTCTTGAGCTCTTCGCGGCTGCTGTACGGCACCAGCAGCTTGAAGAAGAACCGGTCGAGCTGCGCCTCCGGTAGCGGATAGGTCCCTTCCTGCTCNNGATCGGGTTTTGCGTCGCCAGCACCAAAAACGGCTCGGTCAGCCGATGGATCGTCCCGCCGCTGGTCACCGAATGTTCCTGCATCGCCTCCAGCATCGCCGACTGTGTCTTGGGCGTCGCCCGGTTGATCTCGTCGGCCAAAATGATCTGTCCGAAGATCGGCCCCGGCTGGAACTGGAACTGCCGCCGCCCGCTCGACGGGTCTTCCAGCACGATGTGGGTGCCGATGATGTCCGCCGGCATCAGGTCCGGTGTGAACTGGATCCGCCGAAACGACAGCGACAGCGCCGACGCCAGTGTCCGCACCAGCAGCGTCTTGCCCAGCCCCGGCACACCTTCCAGTAGGATATGCCCCCCGCAAAACAGGCCGATCAGGACCGAATCGACGATCTCCTCCTGGCCCACGATCACCGTCCCGACCTCGCGCCGAAGCGATTGAAAAATCTCGCGGAACCACCGGCATTGTTCTTGTACTTGCTGTACTGTGTCGCTCATGTCTGTTTCTCCTGTCTGGGATCAGAAGGTTTTTCGTTTCGGGTACTGTCTCCTCCGAAGGCCTTTCGCTTGGCCTTCAGCAATTGTTCGATATGCTCCGCCGTCGGCCCCGCGGCCTTGGGCGTTTGGGGTTTGGTTTCCTCGGCCTTGGGCTTCGGCGTTTCGGCGCTCGGCCCCGTCGGCATTGTCGGCATTTGGGCCCCTGCCTTCGTGTCGCCTTCGTACCGCCGCCCGCGGGTATCCGTCCGCCGGCTCTCGAAGTGCTCCTGCATCTTGGCGTGCGTCCGTTTGAGTTGATCCAGCGTTTCATCGGGTCGCGCTCGGCGCGCCGTGGGACTTAACCAGCTGACGACCCTTCTGCGAATCGCGACAACATCCACCGCCACCCGCCGCACCGCCACATCCAGCAAAAACACCGCCATCCACGCCCCCATCAGCCACGGCGCGATCGGCAGTTGCGTCTCCGGATATTTCAGCCCCGCCTTCTCGAAGGGATTGGTCAGCGAATCCTGCGTGTTGAGCACCCGCCCGCCGGAAATCGCCGCAACCTCCTCCAGCAGCGGCCGGTTATCCCGCAGATCGCGAAACTCCGGCGCAAACGGAACCGTCACCGGCGTCTGCATCATTTTCAAAGCCCCGTCGGCGCCTTTGCGATACCGCAGGTTCACCACATAGCTGCCCGCGCTGTCGGCCGTAAATCGCCCCTGAAACTGCCCCGGCCCCGTCTGCGTCAAAGCCAGCGCCCGGCTGTCCACCTCCGGCGTGATCACCTGCGCCTCCACCTGCGACAGCGCCTGAATAGTCCCCTTGGCCTCCGCCGTCTCGATCTGCACCGTCACTTCCTGCCCCTGGATATCCGCCGTGATCTCGCAGTCGCCGCCCTGTGCGGGCTTGCCCACCCAGCGGATAATTTGTGCCCACAATGCTTCAAATCCGTCCCACGCCAGCCACTTCGACGCCCATCGCCCGTCGATCGAACTGGTGAACGCCACGCTCCGCCCCAGCCCCGCTTGTCCGGCCGCCAGGATCGGGTCCTCTTGGTGGCTGACGAACAACACCTGCGCCAACCCGCCCTTGGCCCCCGTCAGCACATACCCGTCCAGCGGCGGCGTCGCTTCCACGCCCCGCACGATTTCGCTTAGCCCAAAGCTCTGCTTCGGCGTGAAGGTTTCTTCGAAGATCAGCGCCCGCCGCACCACCTGCGCCTCCTTGATGAAGATCTGCGGCAACTGCTGCGGATCGGCCACATTGTAAAACCGCCCGCCCGTCGCCTGCGCGATCGTCATCATCTTCTGCAGGTCGCCGGGCGAATGTGGGAACACCGCCACGCACGAACAAGTGATCCCCGCCTCCTTGTACTGCATCAGCAGCGGCAGGGGGGGCAAACCCGGATCGCTGTCGCTGATCATGACCACATGCTTTTGCACCGCGTCGCTCTTGACCAGCGCATCGTACGCCGCCTGCATCGGCGGACCGAAGTCCGGCATATCGCCCATCTGCATCTGATCGATCGCGTTGAGAACCGCCGTCTTGTCGCCGACCTCCGACAGCGGATGCACCCAGTGGGCCTCGCCCGCCTGCCAGCCGTAATCCAGCACCCCCGCCAGATCCTGCCGGCTCAGCGCCTTCACCGCCGCCTTCGCTGTCTCTTTACCCCACAGGTTCCCGTTTGGCATTTCGCAGGCGTGCATCACCAGCGCCAGCGCCCCCTTGGGCATCTGCTTTTTCTGCGGCGGGTCGCAATCCACAGGCAGCACCTGCGCCACCGGCGAGCCGATCCAGCCGCCCGCTCCGAACGACCGGTCCCCGCCGATCATCACCAACCCGCCCCCCATCTCCGTCACATACCGCGCCAGCATCTCCTGCTGCTGATACGAAAAGCTGCCGCACTCGGTGTTGACTAAGATCACCGCGTCCGTATCCATTAGTCGGGCCAGCGAATCCGGCAACTCCGTTGCCGGTATTACCCACGCGTCAATCTGGCGATTCTTCAAAACCGCCGCCAGGTTTGCCCCCGCCGTCCCCTCCGTATCGACAATCATCACATGGCCCGGCCCGGCGACAAAGGTCATCGCCGTTGCCTGATTGTTCTCCGAAACGCTATCCTCCGACGGATCGTCCGGCACATAGGTCGCCTTGAATTCGTGCACCCCCGGCGTGCCCACCGGCAGCGAAACCGTCTTGACATTGGTTCCCGGCTGTAGCTCGACCGCCGCGCCTGTCTGGTCGCTATCCGGATCCAGATCGACGGGCTTGTCGTTCATCGTCAGCAGCAACCGCCCCTTGCTGGCCGTCGTACTGTGCAGGATGAACCTCAGCGAAATCGTCTCGCCGTTCCGCGCCCGCACCGGCGCCGCCAGCCGCTCGAAGACTACCTCCTTTGAATGCTCGTACTCCACCGGCACCACATCGATCGGAATCCCGTTGCTGGCCGCGATTCGCGCCACTTCCTTTAAGTTCCCCGCCGTCTCGTTCCCGTCGCTGAGCAGCACGATCCGCGTCGCCGTGTCCGGCGGGGCGATCGCCATCGCCATCTGCACCCCGTCCGACAACCGCGACTGCGTGCCCAGCAGCGTCGTGTTCCGCTTGCGGATCTCCATCGCGTTGGCTCCCAGCGCCGAGATGCTCGCCGCCTCCGCGATATCCACCACCGCCAGCCGATCCGTCGGCCCGCCCGCCGCCGACGGGGCCGTCACCAACAGTTTTTCCAGCGCCGCCAGATTCCGATCCAGCAGCTCCGGGCGTATCGACTGGCTCCGGTCGATCACCGCCACCACCGTCACATGCTCGTTCCGCTGCGCGACCATCAACCGCGCTAGCAGCAGCACCAACAGCAAAATTCCCGCGCAGCGCAAAACGATCGCCGAATATCGACGCACCACCCCCAGCGAGGTCATCGAGCGAATACCTAACCACGCCGCCGGCGCGACCAACAGCGCCAAGGCCAGCCACCAGGGCTGCGCAAAATAAATCGAAATGGTCGCCGTCATAGTTGCCATATCTGGATTCGATCGTTCCCCGCATCGACCACAAACGCCCGCCGGTGCTCGTCCACGACTACGCTCCACGGATACGCCAGTTGCCCAAGCTGCCGACCCGGGCCGCCGTACACCGCAATGCTCTCTCCGGCCGCGTTGAACACCTGCAGCCGGTTGTTGCCGTATTCGACCGCCACCAGATCGCCGTTGCCGCACAGCGCCAGCCCATATGGATACCGCATCTGCCCCGGCTCCCGGCCGATCTGCCCGATCGTCCGCAGCAGCTTGCCGTCGAGATCGTACACTGCGATCCGATGATTGCACGCGTCGGCCACATACAGAATCCCCCGCGCCGCATCGATCGCCATCGCATTCGGCCGCGAAAACTGCCCCGGCTCGCTGCCCGGACTGCCGAAGCTGCCGAGAAATTTATGATCGCCGTCGAAAATGCTGATCCGGTCGTTGCCGCCGTATTCGCTGACGAAAATCCGCCCGTCCGGCGCAAAGGCGATATCCGTCGGATAGATGAATTGTCCCGGACCCTCTCCGAATTCCCCGAACGACGACACGATCTCGCCCTCCGGCGAAAACACCACCACCCGGTTGTAATGCGTGTCCGCCACATACAGCCGCCCGTCCGGCCCCGCTGAGAGTCCCACCGGCTTGCCGGACTCGATCTTCGGCATCTGCATCAGCCCCAACCACCGCCCTTGCAAATCAAACCGCTGGATCCGTCCGGTCTTATCCACGATGAACAACTGCTGTCCGTCCGAATCAATCCCCCGCGGATACACAAAATCGCCATCTCCGTGCCCCGTCCGCCCGAAACTGCCGACCACCTTGGGCTGATCCCCCGGCCGCGTATCCCAGCAGCCCGCCATCGTCAGCATCACTAAGCACAACGCCGCCGTCCCCGCGCCGCGAACTACCGCCCGCCGGAACCACCGGCTTACGACCAGTCCCAGGATCGCGAAAGTCGCTACTAAGATCACGCACGACGCGATCACCTGCTGTTCCCGCGCGTAATGCATCTGGTTGAGCAGCCGCTGCGCGAAATTCGGCACACCCGCCGGCAGCAGGATCATCGTCGCCGCCAGCTCCGTCATGCTCAGCATCATCACCACAAGCACCGTTCCCGCCGCCACCGGCCCCGTGTGCGGCCAGCTCACCCGCCGCCACCGCTGAAACCGGCCCGCCCCATCGACTGCCGCCATCTCCAGCAGATCGCCCAGCCGCGTGCTCCGCAAGAGGTGCAGCAAGATCAGAGCAACCCCCGCGAAGCGTCCCGCCTGCCCCAGCGAAACGATCAATTCGCTTTGCCGCAGCCCATCGCCCCATTCGCCCATCGACGCCAGCGACAAAAGCCCCGACGCAATGAGCGCCCCCGGTAGCAGCATCGCCAGATATAGTGTCGTCTCCATCCCTGCCGCCGCCCATCCAAGCCCCGGCCGCTCCTTCATCCGCGCCGTCCCGATCCCGATCAATAATGCCATCGCCCCCGTCATCGCCGCAACCCCCAGCGATCCCGCAAGGTCGTCCAGATGCAGCCGCAGATAATCGCAGAACACCCCGCCCTCGCGAATGGATCCAACAAGAAGGAGAATCGGACACACAAACGAAATGAAAAGCATTCCAATCCACAATATCCACGACAGTCCGCCAGCCGGAAGTGTCCCGCGCCGCGCGGCAGGGGAGCTGCCCGCCTGTCCCACCCGGCCCAGCGCCACCGCCGCCCCTATCGCCAGCGTGATCGCCGGCAGCGAATACCCCGCCGGGATCGCCGCCGACCCCGTCATCTCGTAGATCAGCGCAAGCTCGGTCCCCACCGTCCGGATTCCCGCCAAATGAAAAGTCGCGAAGTCCGACATCGACAGTACAAAACAAACTCCAAACGCCATCGCCGCCGACCGCGCCAAAATTGGCCACACCACCCGCCGCCGGATCGTCCACCCGTCCGCCTCCAGCCGCGCCATGTCAATCAGCTCCGGATCGATCCGCCGCCACCCCTGCGAACAAAACAGCCCCGCCAGCGGCCAGTACCACCCGATCTGCACCATCGTCCCGACCGTCGCCGCCGTCCACCGCGCCAGTTCCGCGTTGGCGGCCAGTGTCCGCCCCAGCGCCGTCGTCGGGCTCAGCAGCAGCGACCACGCGTAATACAACACATGCTGCGGTAGCGCCAGCGGCAGGATAAATAACGCCAAAACACACCCACGAACTCCCGATCCCGCCAGCACCTTCCCCGCCGGCATCCCCAGCAAAACCGCCGCCCCCGCGATCAGCGCCGATAACCCGATCGACCGCCCCCACACCCCCGCGATCCGTCCGGCCGCCGTAAATTCCGTTTCCGGCCCCGCCCGCCCGACCGCGACAATCAGCGGCGCCGCAATCACGGCCGCCCACAAGCCGACCGCCGCAACGATCCACAGGATGTCGCCCGCCGATCGCCTCAATCGAAAATCTCCTCGACCGCCTTCAGTGCCGTCGGCAACATCGCCGCCACCGCAGCATAATCCATTGCCGCCGGCTCCAAAATCGCATACGCCTGCTCATCCGGCCCCGCCGCCGCCCGCACCGGCCAGTTGTGCGAGTCGCTCGCCAGCAACATCCGCTCGCAGTCCCCCCCCAGCAAAAACTGNNTAGGGCCCCCCCGAATCTTCGCCGCCGTGTTCGGAATCGTCAGCGTTCCTTTGCCGTTCCGCCGCAGCGGCTCCATCGCTACCGGCCAGCCATTGCGAATCCCCGCATAAACATCGTCGGTGTCCGTCAGACACACATCCGCCTGCCCCGTTCCCACCATCCGCACCGCCACGCTGTTGCCCTCCACCATCCGCACCCCGTTGGCCTTCAGCCCCTCCAAGATCGCCCGCGCCTTCTCCGTTCCATACTCCACAAACCAGCTTGCCACATCCCCGCCCGTCGTCCCACCGCTGGGCCGGGCCATCACGATCCGTCCTTTCCATTTCGCATCCAGTAAATCCTCTACCGATTTCGGCGCCTCCGCCTTCGTCACCCGCCCCGTATGATACCCGATCGCCCGTCCGCGCAGCGCAAAGCCGTACCATTGCCCTGCCGAATCGCGGAACTGCCCCGGCCAACCCATCGTTGTCTCGCCGGAATACGGCGCAAGCAATCCCTCGCTGGCCAGTTGAATCGTATAGAAGACTTCCCCCGACCAGAACACGTCCGCGGCGGGATTGGCCGCTTCGGCCCGTAGTTTTTGCACCAGGCCCACGGTCTTGCTGGCCTCGGTGTCATAGCGCGCCGCCGCGCGAATCCCCGTCTGCCGCTGGAACTCCGCCAAAATCGGCTCGGCAATCTCCTGATCGACCGAGCAATACACTACCACCTCCCGCCCGCCCGGCGTCGCATGCCGGCATCCCGCTAGCGCCGCGACAATCGCCGCCATTCCCATCCCGATCCGCGCTGCCCTGCACGGCTGCATCATGGAAGTCCTCCCTGAAGTTACTTGCCCCCGATCTGCTCCAACTGCCCGAAGTATTTCTTGACCGCCTCCTCGTATTTCCGCGGGATCTGGTTGTCGCTGATCGCCTCCTGCGCCGCCGAGCTTCCCGCCGACACCGCCTGGCCGAATTCGCGCTTCGCCTCGCCCTTAACCTGTGAGCCCTTCACAAACCAGCTCGCCACCGCTGGCCCTTGGCCGCTGGGCCCTTGCACCCGCGTGCTCGTCGTGCCCGTCTGCCCCGCGGTTTCCGAATCGCGTCCCCCTTGCCCCTGTCCCGGCCCGCCGCTTCCGTGCCCGCGACCTTTCGACTCGCCTTCCTTCCACGGACTCTGCCCACCCTGGCCTTGGCACATCCCCTCGCCCAACTGCGACATCGCCGCATAGATCTGCTTGAGTGTCGCCTCGCTGAGCTTCATCTGCTGTTGAATTCCGTCCAGCGCATTCAACTGCGCCGCCAGATTCTCCAGTTCCTGGCCGCTCATCCCAGCTCCATTCGCCCCGGCCGCCGCCATCGCCGCAGCGAGCTGCCCCAGCTTGTCGCCCGCCCCCTGGCACGCCTGCGCCTGCTCCAGCAGCTTCTGGATCTGCTCGGGCGTCAGCCCCAGCTTCTGCAGCGCCTGCTGCATCTGCTTGGGGTCCATTTGCGCCAGCTTCTTATCCAGCCCCATCTGTTCCAGCGACTTTTCCAGGCCGCTCTTGTTCTGCGCCAGCCCCTGCAGTTGCTTGGCCAGCTCGCCGAGTTGCTTGGCAAGCTGCTGCTTCTGCTCTTCGCTGAGTTTGCTTTGCTGCAGGTCCTTTTGCATCTGCGCCAGCACTTCCGCCGCCTTCTGGAAGTTCCCCTTGGCCAGCGCCTGCTCGAACTGCTGCGAAAACGCATCCGCCACCGGCCGTAACTGCCGCAGCGCCGTCTCCATCGCCTCCATCGACTCCGGCTTCATCCCCACCTGCATCTGCTTGATCTGCTCCGACAGATCGCCGAGTTTCCGGATCGCCTGCCGCTTCATCTCCTCCGGGTTGGCTGCGCTGGCCTGCTTGAGGTCCGCCAGGTCGTCCTGCAGTTCCGACTTGCCCATCTGCTCGACGGCCTGTTGCACCAGCGTCGTTGTCTGCCGGATCTGCGTCTCGGCCTGCTGTTGCTGCTGGGCCAACTCGTCGATCTGCCGCTCGTCCCGCAGCCGCCCCAGCAAATCGTACTGCGGCACCAATCCGAAGATCACCAGCACCACCGCCCAACTGGCGATGCCATACCCCCACGGCCGCTTGAATCGAATGGGAAAATGTTCCGGAATTCGAATCGACTCGACCTTCTCCACCGTCTCCTGATATGCCGCCTGTGCGAACGGCTCGCTCCGCCCCTGGATCGCAATCGCCGTGCTGATCCGCTCGCGGAGCTTGAGCCGATCATCGACCGCGATCGCCACCTGCATCGCCGTCGGCCGCCGAACCAGCCACACCCCCGCCCAGCACAAAACTCCCGCCGCCGCCAGCGTCCATCCGGCAGGGGGGGTAAGCGTCGAAACCGCCAGCAGCCGCTCGACGAGGATCATCATCGCCAACACAACCCCCGCCCCGGCCAAAATCCCCCCCAGCAGATTCAGCAGCAAATCCGCATCCCACCGCAGCCGCGCCTGTCGAATCGCCCGCTGAATCCTCGCGTGCATTATCCGTTCCCTTCCCGTTTTGCCGCCGTTAACCCGCATCCGACCGTTGCCGCCGTGCAATTTCTACGCCGCCCAACCCGCCAAAGTTCAAATCCGGCCCGTTATCATCGCCTTTACCCCGACAACCCTATACCATCGGCCCATTGTTAACGCATTATTGTATCCCCTCGTCTCTGTTTCCGCAAATCCCAAGTTCCAATTCCCGTCCCCAAATACGGCAATTGATGGACCAAATTGAAAATTCCATTCGCCCCTCCCGACCCCTTTTTTCGCAATCCCCCAAGAATCCCCATTCCGTCTCCGGCCGAATCCGGTAGGAACGGTTCGTGAACCGCTCTTTTCCTATTGTCATTTCTCTGGGTCTTTCTGTGGCTATGTTTGTGTAATCCGCTGAGCGAAGCGAAGCTCACTCCTTTTTCGAGTCACGATGTTGTATATCGGGATCCCGACCGTTAGTTTCGGTTCCGAGCGTTTTATCGGGATGGGTTTTATCGGGATGGTTAAATTGAAATCCTGTAAATCGTGTTAATCGCGTCTAAAATATTTCTTTGGGTCTTTGGGGCTTCATGGTGAATATTCCCTTGGCGTCTCCGCGTCTTGGCGTGAAGCAATTCGTTTTTGATCTTCCGTATTTGTGCTTGTGAATTCGTTTAGTGCTTAATGCTTCGGATTTTAAAATTTCTTCAATCCGTGTCATCCGAGAAAAAAAAGGCCCGGCGAATGTCACCAGGCCTTGCAAGTCGTTGCTGTAGCGAAGCTTACGCTTCGATCGCGTCGATGATCACCTGCAAATATTTCTGGCGATGACCGGTCCGCTTACTGCTCATTTTGCGGCGGCGAAAATACATCGGATACAGCTTCGGTCCTTTGATCACGGCGTCTTCGGCCGTGGTCTTGAAGCTGGCGATCACTTTGGCTCCGTCCAGATACGGCGTACCGATTTTGACCTGCTGGCCGTCACTGACGAACAAAACTTTGTCCAGGTGAATGGTCTTGGCGTCGGCGGCGACTTCAGTCAGCTCAATGCTGATCACATCGCCCTGCGAAACCTTGTATTGCTTTCCGCCCTGTTCAATGACTGCGTACATTCATGTCTCCCGAATATAACTTCTTGCATTATCGTCATTTACAATCGCTTTGGCCGCAGATTTCCGCGGCCTGGCAACACC
>PMBP01000371.1 GCA_003152975.1 Phycisphaerales bacterium
GTTTGGCCTGATGGGATCCGGAAGGACTGAGTTGGCACGGATCCTGTTCGGACTGGACAGATTCCAAGCCGGGACAATCAAGATCCATGGTAGGAAGATTGCGATCAACGGTCCCGTGATAGCGATCGAAAACGACATGGCCCTGGTGACGGAGAATCGGCGGGAAGAGGGACTGCTGATGGATCTACCAGTGGGCGAGAATCTTTCGCTTGCGGCGATGAGGCGATTTACCCGGGTCGGGTTGATTGATCGCGGGCGGATCGGCGTCCAGGTCCGAGATTGCGTCGAACGGCTGCGGATCAAGTGCGATCCCGACAGCCGACGGCCTGTCCGGATACTCAGCGGCGGCAACCAACAGAAGGTNNATCCTCGACGAACCGACGCGCGGTGTGGATGTCGGTGCCAAGTTCGATATCTATCAGATCCTCCAGGACCTGGTGGCGCGGGGAACGGCGGTGTTGTGCATTTCGTCGGAGATCGAAGAACTGACGGGCATTTGCGACCGGATCGCGGTGATCAGCCGCGGCCAGATAGAGGCGGAATTTCCGCGCGAGGCGTTTGACGCTGAGCGGATTTTGGAAGCGGCCTTTCGAGGACATCGGAAACTTGCGTGAGTCAGCGAATCAACAACCGAATTCGGCTGGACGGGATCGTTGATGATTCCGCGAACGGAAAGATTGTTTCGGTTGGGACTGCATGGCATGCCGGCGCTGCTGTTTGCGGCAGTGTTTGTGATCTTCGGGATATTTTCGCCGCGGTTCGTGGAGTACCAGAGTCTGGAGAATATTGTTAAGCAGGCCTCTTATGTCGGGATCTTGTCGGTGGGGATGACCTTCGTTTTGTTGACGGGGGGAATCGACTTGTCGATCGGCTCGAATATGTACCTGTCGGGCGTTACGGCGGGCCTTCTGATACAGCGGTATGACCTGCCGGCTTGGGCTGCACTGGCGGCATGTCTGATCGTCGGCACGCTGTTCGGCATGGTCAACGCGGTCCTGATCACGCGGTTGAGGATCATTCCCTTTGTGGCGACGCTGGCGACTTGGGCCCTCGGCAAGGGACTGGGACAGATGCTGACACAGTCGCAGGAGGTGGTTTTTTCGGCCGGTGTGACGGGGCTTGGCTCTCAGGAAATCCTCGGATTGCCGTGTCCGATCTGGATTTTCGCGGCGGTGACGGCTGCGGCGTGGACCTTTTTGCATCGCACGCCGATGGGGCGGCAGATTTATGCCGTGGGATTCGACCGCGAGATCGCGCGGCGGGCCGGGATCCGAACCGATCGGGCGCTGGCGATTTCGTATGTCGCCTGCGGGACATTGGCAGCCCTGGGCGGATTTGTATCGGTGGCGCAACTGGGTAACATCAACGCCGGATTCGGAGACAAGGCCGAATTCGAGGCTATTGCCGCGGCCGTGCTGGGCGGGGTAAGCCTGTTCGGCGGAATCGGCAGCGTATTTCCTGGAACGGTACTGGGTGTTGTCATGATCAAGATGATCAACACGGGGCTGGTCTCAGCGCAGGTGGATCCGTACCTGCAGCCGCTGGCCTCGGCGGGGATCTTGTTTGCGGCAGTGCTACTGGACAGCATCCGCAAGGGACAGTTGGTTCGGATGAATCGAAGGACGATTCGGGTGGAGGAGGAAGGAAATTGACGATTGATCATTGAATCCATTGAAAACGGCAAAGGGCAAATGGAAAATTGAAATTGGATATTGGAAATGGGATAATGGATCGAATAAAGGATATATCGTCTGTGATTCTGACTATCATGGCCGGATTGATGGCGTTCGTGAGTTTGGCGGATGCAAGGCCGGTGAAATATCAGATCGACGAGAAGGGTCTGCGAATTGAGGGAGTCAGCGCCGATTGTCCGATGATCTACGACAACGACTGGTGGTTCGATACGCCGGACAAGAATTTTCTGTGGGCTTTGGCATCGATCAGGCAGGCCAATCTGCGGGCCAATATCGTCACGCGGGATCTGTGGAACTGGGAGAAGGGGTATCAGTTCAGGCTGCAGGAGGGTCTCGATGACGCAACCAAGTCGATCGGGATCGCGCGGCGCAGCGGTCTGCGGAATGTTCCCGATGCGATAGCGGGATGCGATCGGGCGTTTGCGCGACCCAAGTCGGGGCGGATCGAAGATATGGAGGTCATCCGCAGCGCCGGCAGCGAGAAGATCGTCGAAGAGGCCATGAAAGCCACATCGCAGCGGCCGCTGCTGGTGTTCGTGGGCAGGCCGCTGAATACGGTGGCCAACGCCGTGCTGATGGATCCGTCGATCGCCGAGCGGATGGTCGTGTTTATGACGGACCTTCGCGGCTACAACGGCAAGGATCCGTGGGCCAATCACATCGTGGCGGCCAAATGCAAGCTTATCAACTACGGCGCGCATGTGTGGTGGCCGCAGCGGCCCGAGCCGCCGGCGATGCCGCTGGAGCGGTTTGCGGAATTGCCAGCCAACGAGCAGACGGCCGACCTGCTGCGGATCGCCACATGGTTCTGGGATCGGAGCACGAAGAAAGACAAGCCCGATCGCGATGACGGATTCGCCGACGGGGCGCCGATCTTTCTGGTGTTTGATCCGACAACCTGGAAAGGTGTCATGCGGCAGAAGGTCACGGGCGTGTTCGATGTGGCGGATCTGGCTGATGACGCGGCGGAGTTTGATGTGCTGGACGCGCGCAAGCTCGATTACGGCCGGATGACAGCGGGATTTTTCCTGACATTTCAAGATCCGGGGGTTTATAAGGCACCCCCCCTGCCGGGGGAAAACGACGAAACAGGATTTGTCGATTTGTTTTCGGCGGAGGCCCTGAAGAACTGGCGGAAGTGCGGGCCGGGAAAGTTTACCATTCCTGCCGGTGTGGCTTGGAGCACAGGAGGGATGGGATTGTGGTGGTATGCGGGTCGGCCGTTTTGTGACTTTGTGCTCCGCGGGGAATTCATGCAGGAAGATCCGATCGCAGACTCGGGCGTGTTTGTGCG
>PMBP01000355.1 GCA_003152975.1 Phycisphaerales bacterium
GGGGCGGGGTGTATAACAAGGACGGCTCACCTACGATTCGGAATTGTATTATTATGGGGAACCGCGCGTTGGCCTTTGGGGGTGGGATGTACAGTGAGTCGGGCGATCCGCTGATCGAGGATTGCCGATTCCTCGACAATTCGGCCACCGACGGCGGGGGGCTGGATGTGGATTATGGCCATGCGGATGTTCGAATGTGTGTTTTTAGCGGCAACCATGCCTGTTCCTATAATGCCGACGGGGGCACGGCCGGAGCGATCTATTGTTACAAGAGCCACTGTCAGATCGATCATTGCGTTGTCGTTGGCAACGGCGTTGACGAATGGGGAAGAGTGGCGGGTATCGAGTGTAACGGCGCGGAGGTAACGGCATCGAATTGCATTATCCGGGACAACCGCAACCAAAACACCGCGACCTGGGCTCTTCAAGTGGACGGAACCTTGACAATTGAGTATTCCTGTGTTGAGGGATCCTTGGAGGGTTTCGAAGGGAAGGGGAATTTCGATGGCGATCCGTTGTTCGCCAATTCGGGACAGTGGATCGAGTATCACTCACAATGTGATACGACCTGCACAGGAAATGAGGGATATCTCTGGCAGCATGGCGATTACCACCTCAAGAGCCAGGCGGGGCGATGGGATGCGAGCGCCAAGGCCTGGGTGCAGGATGCCGTGACCAGTCCGTGTATTGATGCGGGTGATCCGGCGGGGTTGATCATGTACGAGCCGTTCCCCAACGGCGGTGTGGTGAATATGGGCGCCTATGGCGGCACGGCCGAGGCCAGCAAGAGCTGGTTCGGCGGGCCGGTCTGCGCGGCGATCGCGGCGGGGGATATCAACGGCGACTGCAAAGTCGATTTGGGAGATATTGCGATTCTGGCCCTACATTGGCTGGAAACAAATTGAGGCGACGGAAACGCGGACGGAACAGGAACGAAAAGCAACGACATGCGGCAACGATTGGGCAAGGAGACTACGATGGGTCGGCAGATACTGATGGGTTGGGTGTGCGTACTGGGATGTCTGGGATGGGCCGGGGGCGCGGTGTATTTCGTGGATGACAGCGCCACGGGGGCTAACAATGGGTCCAGTTGGGTCGATGCCTTCACCGACTTACAGATTGCGCTGGATGCGGCAGTCAAGGGCGACGAGGTCCGCGTGGGGCAGGGGACCTACAGGCCGACGGTACCGGGCGGGGACCGGGGGATTTCGTTTCTGGTGCCGACCGGGATTACGCTGCTGGGCGGTTATGCCGGGGTCGGGGCCGACGACCCGGATTGGCGCGACATCGACGCCTATCGGACGGTCCTCAGCGGGGACCTCAACGGCGACGACGCTGTGCCGAGTTATGCAGGCCATTTGCTGGAGGTTCCCACGCGGCAGGACAACAGCTACCATGTGGTCCGAGTTCCCTATGTATATCCGGCGGCTCCGACGACGATCGGGGGAATATCCATTTCCGGGGGGAATGCCAATGGGGAACACTATACGCAACGCGACGGGGCCGGGATCGTGGCCGAAAATGACGGGGTCCTGATCGAAAGCTGCGTGATCGAGGCCAATAGCGCCGCCGGAAATGCGGGCGGGTGCATGTGGGGGAATCTCCGGAATTGCCGGTTTCTGGCCAATTATTCCGGGGGGTACGGGGGCGGAGCGATGTTCCCCCGATCGATGGAATCCTGCGTATTCGAGCGAAATGTCGGCGTTAATGGCGGCGGGATGTATGGGGCGTCCGACAATACGGTCTATACCCAATGCGAATTTCGCGACAATGAGGCCGGGTTGGGCGGGGCCGTGTTCCTGGGGAACCAGAAGGGCAACTTTGAACGCTGCGACTTTGTCGGGAATCGGAGTACCGGTAATGGCGGCGGGATCTACATCTTTAACAACTGTACCTGCCAGTCGGAGTTGAAGATGATTCGGTGCCGGATGGTGGACAATCGCAGCGGCAGTTGTGGCGGGGCGATCTATCAGGAGGGCAATCCGCGCGTCCAGTTGTTTAGTTGCCTGATGGACGGTAACGGTGCGGAGGTTTACGGCGGAGGGATTTTCTCGCAGACCTACAAGGGCATGCGGGACATGGGATATCTGGGCGTGACCAACTGCACAATCGTCGGTAACGACGCGCGCAACGAAACCGGCGGGCTATGGTTCTGTTCGGCGACGACGGATAATCTGGATGTGGTCAACACAATTTTGTGGGGCAATAGCGATTATTTCGGAATCGGCAAACAGAACGGCCAGATCCGAATCTCGGTCGGTTGCGGAGAACCCGGAGCGGCACTATTGGCCGCGACTACGACGATACATCAGGCCGTGCGAAACTGCTGCATCGAGGGATTGACGGCGGAGTTCGGAGGTCCGGGGAATATCGGAGCCGATCCGAAGTTTCTTCCAACGGCCGGACTGCTGCCGAATTATCATCTGCTGAACGAATCGCCCTGTATCAATACGGGCAACAATGCCGCGTATCCGTGTTTCGGCAGCCAGCCGAAACCCGGTACGGGGACCTGGGTGGATCCGGGCGATCTGACCTGCATCGCGGGGATGACGGATCTGGACGGTCTGCCGCGGATTCGCGGCGGGATCGTGGATATGGGGGCCTATGAATTCCAAACGCTTGGGGGGACGATTCTGTTTGTGGACGATTCGGCGCAGGGATTGAAGGACGGCAGCAATTGGGGCGATGCGTTCACGAAGCTGCAGGATGCCCTGGCGGCGGCCCATGCGGGCCAGAAGATTCGCGTGGCGCAGGGAACCTACAAACCGGCCGATCAGAACGGGAGCCGCGAGGCGTCGTTCCAGTTAGCGAACGGCGTGAAGATCCAGGGCGGTTATGCGGGATTCGCCGCGGCCGATCCGGATCGGCGGGAACCCGCTCAATTTGTTAGTACCCTTGACGGCAACGGCGCATATCATGTTGTTGTCGCCAGTGGAACGGATCGAACGGCGATACTGGACGGTGTTACGATTCGAGGCGGAGATGCGTGGCACACGGATCAGGGGTATTTGACCGAAGGAGCGTATG
>PMBP01000018.1 GCA_003152975.1 Phycisphaerales bacterium
GGCCCCCGAAAGACCCGAAAGATCCGTTTGCAATGATATAAATATTTTCCACGGCCAGGTTGGATATCCGGCCGCCCACGACATAGCCGAACAGGCCATCCTCGATCCCGTCGTAGGAGATCATGGCGTTGCGCAGGGTATGCCGCCCGCCGGAAAAGACGCCGGTGAACGGGGTCGGGGTGGAAGGGCCGACTAAGGGTATTTCATAACCTATCGGAGTCATCGCCACACTCGACAGGTCCAGATCGGCGACCAGGAGGAAGCATTTGGACCAGTCATCAGGGGTGTTCATGAAAGTTTGCCAGTCGGCGACGGTGGCAATCTGCCAGGGATCCTCCGGTGTTCCGGCGCCGCCGCCGTACTTGGCGATTTGCTGAGAAATCCACAGCGAGATCGGCGAGCCGTATGCGAGCTTCGTCAGGACGGGAGGATCCTGGTTGATGACAGTGGCGTTCGGGATGGTGTTGTCCTGTTGATAGTTCAGTTGCCCGACGGTGAAGCCCGCGGCGACGATGGCGGCGGTGGCCTGATCTTTGGTCATACCGATAAACGAGGGAACTTCGAAGGATTGCCAGGGCAGAAACGGGTATTTTCCGGCCTGCATGACCCAGTCGGAGGAGTACCATCCGGCCGAGAGGAAGGTGTTGGGATTTTTCATGTCGGCCGTGGTCTTGCCGATGCCGCCATAGGTCCCGTCGGTCTGGCCGGAGGCCTCGATGTCCCAGAAGGAAGCCGTAACCGTGGTGGTACCGGAACCGACCAGTCCACCGAAATCATTCTCGGCCGAAACATGGGATACGCTGTAGCAGGAATCAATCTGGTTACCCTCCCACCAACCGCTATACCCCAAAAAGCCGCCGACATACCAGTCACCCGAGACACTACCGGCGCTGTAACAGTGGCGGGCTGATCCCCATCGCATGTATCCCACCAGGCCGCCGATCGTCTCCCCTCCGCTGGCGCCGGAAGTACTGTAGGAGGAATCGATCCATCCATTTTCATTCCACCCCACCAGGCCGCCGACAGCATCGGCGGCTGAGGCCCATCCTGCGCTGTAACATGATTGAATCGCGCATTGATGCATGTAACCGACCAGGCCGCCGACCGATTGGGCTCCCGTGACCGAACCGGAACTGGAACAGGAAGTGATCGAGCCGTGCTCGGCAAATCCGACCAGACCGCCGGTCCCTCCGGATTCGCCCCCCGTCCAGAATCCGTAAACGGATCCGAAGTCCACGGAGCAATTGGTCAAAGTGGCTTCGCTATAACCGGCCAGACCGCCGACCTTGTCCCGGCCATTCATCCAAGGGTTCCAAAGGCGGAGATTCTGGATCCGGGCGGCGCTGGCGAGGTAGCCGAAAAGACCGATATAGTCGGATCCCGATTGGTCGATCCTGGCATTTCGGATGGTGTGTCCATTCCCATCGAGCGAGCCGGTAAAGGGCGCAGAGTAATTTCCCACCGGGGTCAAGGTCACCCCATCCAGGTCAAGGTCGGCCGTCAGGATGAACTGTTTGCTCCAGTCGGCCGGGGAGGCCATCAATTCCTGCCAATCGGCCACGGTGGAAATCTCAATGGCGTCCTGCCCGACCGTCGCCGAGAGAATCCCGTCGAAGAAACAGTCGCTGCTATTGGCGGACAGGGCCGTATTGAATACCTGAACCGCGATCACATTGTGACCCGGCCGCAGATAGGAAAGCGGGGTTGGCGCTATGAAGGTCACAAAATTGTTGTCCTCGCGGCCCGCTGGCGCACATTCATTGAACGGCAGGAGCTCTCCCTTGACATTCGCATAGGCCACATAGGTCCCATTGATCCACGCGTTGAAACCATCGTCATACTGGGCGGTGAGCGCCAAGCGACTGATCTTGGCCGGATCGTCGATCGTGAATTGCCTGAGGAGATAAATCGTCGTGTAGTGGCCATACATGTCGCCCAGGGGAGTGCCCATCACCGGAGTACCCTTATTTTCGTATCCAATCGGGGTCAGCCCTTCCATCCAACCGAGGATATGTTGGGGGTCGAAGTCGGGCAGCCGCCAACTATTGTAAGATGGCCCGGATCCGGGCTCCTGTGTGCCCTTGAAGTACAGCCATTCCGACTGGGCCGGGATCAGGATTGATTCCCCGCTGGAACCGCCGGAATAGGGAAACGCAAGGGAACACAGGGTGAGGAACACAACAACAGACAGAATCGATCGGTGCAGCCTGCGGCTCATTTCATACCCTCCGAAGCAAGTTGTTCAATCACAAGTATTCAGTAAGAATTTATCCACAACCGCACGGCTGCAGAAAATATTATATTATTTGGAATTTAACATTAAGTCAATAGGCAACCTTCGAAAATTCGTCAGTAAAGGTCATTTCGGCATCAATAATGACGGTTTGAGTCAATTTTTTAAGACACCCAATCTCTGGGACCGGGCAAAACTGACCGATGGAGCTGGGGAGGGTGTTTTATTGCGAATTCATCGAGGTACCGATCCCGAATGATAGTTTGGAAGGGTTGCGGAGACGATTGTACAGGCGCGTTCGAAGCGGGGATCGGTCGTGAAGAATTCATAGACGAAGACCCGCAGGGGGTCGGCCCCGTTGGGGTACTGATCGCACGAATTGAAATCGGCCGAGGCATCATACCATTCAAGTTGATTGACGACCAGCTCATAGGAAACGCCGTGCCGATCCAAAGCGGAAGCCAAGATATTTGGAGGGGTATTCACGGCCATATCACCGGCGGGACCTTCGGGGCTTTCAAGGGTACAGAATCTGCGTTTGGGATTTTCCATGGGTGAGACCTCCTTTCAGAATAAGGGTTGATCCGAAACCGAAGACCAGAAACGGTTGCGGGGAAAAGTCCGGAGCGGGACTCCTGACCGGCCGGAGGCAGACGGTGATCTGTTCGCCCCGTCGGGATATCTGTGGACGCATCCGACCGCGCCCAACCCGAGGCCACCGGTCAACGGTTTTCGCATAGGTCATATTGGAATACCTCCACAACTCGAGGGGTGTTGTGGAACCGATCCTTTCATCCAAGTATGCGTGGGTACTGAATATCCGAAACGCGCGGGATTGTCAAGGACAATTTCCATTTTCTATGTGTGGTCGGGTCGAGACGACAATTGGGTCTTCCGTATGAAGCGTGTGAAACAATTGGATTCCGGCTTTCGCCGGAATGACCAGCGCGTTTGCGCGATTGACAACGGAGGCGCCGTGGCGTAGAGTACCCGCACTGTTCCGGGTTGTCGGCGATCGACGGAAAGCGGGACACGCCCACAATAACCGCAGGCGGATTGTTACGAAAGGGAAAGAACCAGATTATGGCAAGTGAATGTCCCTTTTGTCGAGGCCCCGTCGTACCCATGCCGTGGGAAAGCCGGGAGTGTCGTCAGTGCGGATCCGTATCCGTCCTTTCCCTCCCTTCGGCGAAAGATTTGGAAACCTACTACGACACCTTCAACAAGGACTATGACGGAGGAGGCGGGAATCTCGAACGCTATGCGAAACGATATCTGCGCGAGGTTCTGCGGTTTGGGCGAGGGGGGCGATTGGTGGATGTCGGTCCCTCGCTGAGTCCATTCCCGAATCTCGCCTGTGAGGCGGGCTATCAGGTAACCGCGATCGACTATATCCGCCCCGCGGGACTGCGGCCGGACATTGACTTCATCACCGGGAATCTGAATAGCGAGAAGGTCCTTGAGGGGCTAACGCAACCGTTTGATATTGTCTGCAACTTTGCCGTCATTGAGCATTGTATGTATCCGGATCTTGCCTGCAAAATTCTCAGTTCCCTCTGCAGGCCGGGCGGGCATATCGTTCTGATGACTCCGGAAATCGGAACCTTTGCCACGTCCAATGCCCTGGGCCGATCGGGCTGGTTTTGTCCGCCGAAGCATCTGAATCTTGTGTCGAAAGAGGCGCTGGTCGGACTGTTTGATCGGTATGGAGTCCGGCTGGTGTCGAGCGCTAGGCTGGAATTAAACGCCTGGAGATGGCTGGCGCGATACGGATGCGGGGCTCTTGAGGGATGCGTGGGGCTGATGATCAAGAAGGCGAGTCGGCGCGTTTGGGAGAAACAGCGAAATCGCAGAGTTCATAAGCACAAGGGGATGGCGATGTACCTGTTTGAGAAGCGCAACGACAGAGACCCGATGCGTTCTCGTTGAAACCGATTCGGCGGCGAGATGAATCCGATAGTATGAATTATCGATTCTCGATTTCCGTTATCAATGATCCAACATCCACTTCGCTGGCACTCGGTGGCTGCTACTCTACGCGGGAACGAGAAAGGGCGAATGCTACAACCGCGGGAGATTATTTTTAGTTTATGAGGGCGGGAATATCCAGATCTCGGGTTTGGGTTGCTTTGACATTCTTGAGGACCACTGGGATGGTCACGTCGGCGACTTGCGGAAAATGGACGGCGTCGAGGGCAAGGCGGTCGATATTTTCGCAGGAGATGACGGGGCGGAGATCTTTTTTCTGGCAGTAAAGGCGAACATTTTCGAGGACGACCTCTCGGGCGTTTTTTGCAAAGAAGCCCCAGGCCGGGAGGAGCCGGACATCGACGCCGGGCTTTTGGGCCGGCTTGTCGGCCTGCTCGGCAGGTGCGCCGCCTTCGTATTCGACGGAGATGTTGCGGAAGATGACGCGGCCGCAGGGTGTGTCGGTCCAGCTCTCGACAGAGGCAGCGGCGCGATAGACGCCCGTGGCAGTGAGACCCGCGATGGTGATGTTGTCGGCGGTGTTGCCGGAGCGTTTGAGTATGACTGAGACCGGGGAGGCGACACGGGTCATGGTGACATTGGAGATCAGGACATTTTCCACGGCACCCGGGCAGGCATCCCAACCG
>PMBP01000334.1 GCA_003152975.1 Phycisphaerales bacterium
TCGCCGCAACCGGCGCAGGCCCCGGAGAACTCGAACAGGGGGGTGGTAAACTGGCTGCCCTTGATGCTGGCCAATTTGTATTTGGACGAATCCGGGTCGGGCAGCGACAGGAAAAAGTTGAAATTGTCGCGTTCGGCCAGACGCAGCGGGTCCTGTGGGGCCATATTGATGGCGTGGCGGCCGGTGGGCTGGCCGTCAGCGCCCTTTTCCAGGGCGGGGCAATTCACCACGCAGAGCTTGCAGCCGGTGCAGTCTTCGGGGGCGACTTGGACGGTGTACTTCATGCCGACAAATTCCTTGCCCTTGGCGTCGGCGCTCTTGAAGGTCTTGGGTGCCTTGTCCAATTGCTTGCCGTCGTAGGCCTTGACCCGGATGGCCGCGTGCGGGCAAACCAGCGAACACTGAGCACATTGGATGCACAGGCCCGGTTCCCACACGGGAATATGTACGGCGATATTTCGCTTTTCAAACTTGGTGGTCCCGGTCGGGTAACGGCCGTCGTCGGGCATCTTGCTGACGGCGATCTGGTCGCCGCGGCCGGCCATGATCTCGGCGGTGACTTCCTTGACGAACCGCGGGGCGTCGTCGGGCACTTGCTTGGCCATGTGCGTTTTGCTGGTGGCCTGGGCGGGGACTTTGATCTCGACGATCTTGTCGAGGGCATTATCGACGGCGGCATTGTTCATCTGCAGGACCTTCTCGCCCTTCTTGCCATAGGTTTTCTTGATGGCGCCCTTGATTGCCGAGATCGCCGTGCCGATGTCGATCACGCCGCTGATCTTGAAGAACGCCGTCTGCATAATCACATTGATCCTGGCGCCAAGCCCCAGGTCTTCGGCGATCTGAATGGCGTCGATGACATAAAACCGGAGCTTCTTTTTGATGATTTGATCCTGGACCTCGAAGGGCAGCGAATCCCAGACCTCGTTGGTCGGGTGTGTGCTGGTCAGCAGGAAGGTTCCGCCGGTCTTGACATTGGCGAGCATGTCGTAGCGTTCCAGGAAGCTGGGGTTGTGGCAGGCCACGAAGTCGGCCTTCTTGATCAGGTAAGGGCTGCGGATGGTGTCTTTGCCGAACCGCAGGTGCGAGACCGTCATTGCGCCGGCCTTCTTGGAGTCATAGACGAAGTAGCCCTGGGCGTTGTTTTCGGTTTCCTCGCCGATGATCTTGATNNATGGAGTTCTTGTTGGCGCCGACGGTTCCATCGGCTCCCAGGCCGTAGAACAAGGCCGTATAGACCTTCTGGCCCAGGTCGAAGGATTCGTCCACGGGCAGGCTGGTGTGGGTGACATCTTCGTTGATGCCGACGGTGAAGTGGTTCTTGGGCTGCTTGGCGTCGAGGTTGTCGAAGACGGCCTTGACCATCGCCGGCGTGAATTCCTTTGAGCCCAGGCCGTACCGACCGCCCATGACGACCGGATACTTTGCGAAGGTGGTTGCCTTGTTGCCCATTGCCTCGCCGATGGCCGTGCGGACATCCATGTACAGCGGCTCGCCCGGGGAACCGGGCTCTTTCGTCCGGTCGAGGACCGCGATCTTCGTAACGGTCTTGGGAATGGCGCCGATGAACGCTTCGATGCTGAACGGCCGGAACAGCCGAACCTTCAGCACGCCGACCTTCTCGCCCTTGGCGACCAGGTAATCGACCGTTTCGTGCACCGTATCGGCGCCCGAGCACATGACGATGATGATCTTATCAGCGTCCGGAGCGCCGACATAATCGAACAGGTGATACTGCCGCCCGACAACCTTGGCGAACTTGTCCATCGTGTCCTGGACGATCTTGGGTGTCACGGCATAATATTTGTTGACGGTTTCGCGGCCCTGGAAATAGACATCGGGGTTCTGGGCCGTGCCGCCCAGGGTGGGATGATCGGGGCTGAGGGACCGGGCCTTGTGGGCCAGGACCAGCTTGTCGTCGATCACGGCCCGCATATCGTCGAAGGTGAACTCTTCGACCTTCTGCACTTCGTGGCTGGTACGGAAGCCGTCGAAGAAATGCAGGAACGGAATCCGCGAGGCCAGGGTCGCCTGCTGGGCGATCAGGGCCATGTCCATGACTTCCTGGACATTGGCCGAGGTGATCATGGCAAAACCCGTCTGGCGGCACGCCATCACATCGGAATGGTCGCCGAAGATGCTCAGCGCCTGACAGGCCAGCGACCGGGCCGAGACATGGAACACCGTCGGGGTCAACTCGCCGGCGATCTTGTACANNCAGCAGGCCCTGCGAGGCCGTGAAAGTCGTCGTCAGTGCGCCGGCGGCCAAAGCCCCGTGCACGGCGCCGGCGGCGCCGCCTTCGGATTGCATCTCGGTGACCGAGGGAAGCACACCCCAGATATTTTTCAACCCCTTGGCGGTCCGATCGTCGGATATCTCGCCCATTGGGGAACTCGGCGTAATCGGGTAAATCGCAATCACCTCGTTGGTGGCATGCGCGACATACGCCGCCGCGGTGTTGCCGTCGATCGTTACCATGTCTCGTTTCATTCCGTATCTCCGTTCTCAATCGAATTTGAATCCGTCAAAGCCCCGGGGACTCCCGGAACAGTCCTGTCAGCTAAACGATGCTTTATACCATTGCATGTCGCCGCGGGCAACAAATTTCCTTGAAAACTCCGACCCCGTTCCGGTATAATACGCCGGTACTGAATCGTTGTGTTACCACTATTGTGAGGGTGAAATAATGAAATCGAGCCAAAGACTGATTCCGTATGGTATTCATCGTTCTGGTCCTGGGTTCGGCCGTCGCCGCCGATGCCATTATCGCCGATCATCGGGCCTTCCAGGACTTCGACAAGATTCCCCCGTATTGGATCGAGAAAGCCAAAGAGTTGGCCCTTCACTATGCCCATACCTCCCACGGCTCGCAAATCGTCGATGGGATATTATTACTCGAAACGCTCGACTCCCGGTATTCCGTCGCTGTCCGAACCAGCGAAACCGAAGGTCTTCCGGCCCTCGAAACGCCCCCGGCCCTGCGGATCTACGACGGCAATCCCAATGAAACCTATATCGAGCCGGACGATTACTGGGATGGCACTGCTGCTCTGGCCCGCACCCGTGCCGTGGCCACAACCGGCAAATACAAATTCTCGATGTGGTCCTGGTGCGGCCAGCAATCGTCCAATTCCAAAGCGACCACTCAGCGATACCTCGATAACCTCAACCAGCTCGAAACCGAGTTCCCGGCCATGCGATTCATTTATATGACCGGCCACACCGACGGGTCCGGCCTGAGCGGCACCCTGTATCTCCGCAATGAGCAGGTCCGCCGGTATTGCCGCGCCAACGGCAAGGTCCTCTTTGACTTTGCCGACATTGAAAGCTATGACCCCGACGGCAACTATTATCTGGACAAAGAGACCACCGATAACTGTGACTACACTGGTGGCAACTGGGCCGTTCAGTGGTGTGCGACCAATCCGAATAGTCCCCTATGCCGATCCTGCTCCTGTGCCCACTCACAATCGCTCAACCGCAATATGAAGGCCCGCGCGTTCTGGTGGCTGATGGCGCGCCTCGCCGGCTGGGACGGCGGATTGTCCTGCCCCGACCTGGATGGCGATTCCATTGTAACCCTGACCGATTTCGCCATCCTGGCCGAAAACTGGCTCGCCTCCGGCTCTGGAAATCCCGCTGACATTTCCGGCAATGGCCGCGTCGATGAAACCGATCTGGCCATTCTTTTGGACCATTGGCTTCAGAAGTGCCCCCAGGGAGAGTAATCCGGTCCATCCATTCCGGGCCTTTGGCAACCCAAATATGCCTGCGTAGTCCGTCTGTGTCCGGCCGATCCGCGTGAGGAGAATCTGTAGAAATCCCTGATTCTGTGGGTAATACGGATGGAAAGNNAATCCCGTTTCTGAGTAGGAACAGGGTTGGGAAACAGCAGTGTGACCCTGTCGATATTTTTGGGATTGGATACGGTTTCAATCGAAAGGGACGGACATGCTGGGGAAAGGCAGATGCTGGCGGACGGCCGTACTGTTGGTCTTGAATGCGGCCGCTCTGGGTGTGCTGGTCAAGTGGTTTGTCGCAGAACCGTTGCAGGAGAACTCCGGGGCGATCCGAGTGTTGCCGATGATCCCTCGGATCATCTTCAACGATAAGGATTCCGATCAACCGATGCCCAACTACGAGAACTTCAAGAACACCGAGGCCGGTCGGATAGCCAGTGATATTGTTTTTCTGAACAAGGTGGCCGACAAGCTCAAGGGATTGAATTTGGAATACTTTGAGGGTGCCACCGACCCGATTCTGGTCCTTCGCCAGGCCATCAAGAGAAATCGCATTGTGATCGATCCCGACCGCAAGACGGAACTGATCACTCTCCGGCTGACCAGCCGTACGCCCGCCGATGCCGAGAAAATCATCGACGCCTTTCTGGACCAGTATATGATGGTTTATAACACCGAAGAATCCAAGGTCGGCGGCCAGACGATGACCATCCTGGAAGATCAGAGGAAGACTCTGCTGACCAAAATGGATGGGGAGCGGGAAGCGGTGGCCAAGCTCATCGAAGAATTCGGCACACAGGAGTTTACGCCTCGGCAGNNGGCTCCAGGACGAATTGATCAACGCCAACATCAAGCGGATTTCTCTGGAGTCTCGTCTGCAGACGCAGGACCCACCCACGGAAGATACGACCTTCCCACCCGAACTTCAGGAACGAAAGAACGCGATCATCAACGACGATCTGGAATTACAGAGCTTGCTCTCGGAGATGCGGCGTTACGAATCATTGACGGCCGAAGTCTCGCAGAGGGGAACCGAGCAAAATCCCGAATATCAACGGCATAGGGGGATGTTGGATATCTCATCCAAACGGGTGGATGCCCGTCGTACGCAGATCTCGGATGACTTCGATAAGACCTACAAGAATCAGGCCGAACGCAACCGGCATCGCCAACTTGCCGAGATCAAGGCCGAACTGGATCAGACCATCGCCTGNNCAGGACAAGATGAGCAGTCTGGATACCAGGACCATCAACCTGGGCCGCAAGCAGTTTGCCATCAACGACCAACAGGAGCAGCTTAATCGCACCAAGGAGATGTACAACGAGGTTTGCAAGCGGATTGAGGAGATCAAAGTCGAGAGCCAACGACCTGCGCGGATCTCGATCGCCTTTCGGGCCAGCAGCGTACCGGTTGATTGTTACCATCTCAAACGATTCATCGCCCTCGGGGTTGTCGAGATTGTCCTGCTCCTGTGCCTGGCGCTGAATCTATCGTTCCTGCCCCGCCGGNNGGCAGGCCACCCCCCTGGTGCCTGCCGCAGGAAATTGAAATCGCGCGGGCGATGCGATTCAATTGGGCTGAACTTCTTGAATCGGCCTCAGAGCATTTTCTTGGGGTACATAGTGATGCGGGTTCGTTCGCCGATCTGCTTGAGGTGGTGCAGGGCGCTCTTGGCGTTGTCGAAGTCGCGGAGGGTGAATAGCAGGGTGGTCAGGCCTATGGTGATCAGGTCGTCATCGGCCAACACGGTCTCGACCTGGATCTTGTTGCCGTTGATCAGCACGCCATTGGTGCTGTTCATGTCGTCGGCTATATAGTCCTTGGTCTCGGGGTCGAACCGAATCTTGAGGTGTTTGCGGGAGACATGGGGGTCCTTGACCTGAACAGTTAAGGCCTCATCCCGCCCAACGATCGTGGTTCGCTGGCCGAGGGGATAGAAATCTCCCTGCCGCTCACCGGTCTGTATAATAATCGATGCCATGCGTTCTCCTGCGTAATGCTCCCTGGCCTCACACCTCGGCCAACTCTCCCNNTCTCCGCCGAGCTTGTGGGATTCCTGACGATTTCCATTATAGTCACGGTTCCGGGGCAAGTCCAGCAGGGGATCGGCCAAGAGGCCGAAATTCGTCTGTGCGGTGGGTGGACCTGTTTTTGGAATGTGGCTCCCGGCGACTCGGATGGGTTTGAACGAAGGATTAAGCATTGCCATAAGTCCTTTAATTACATGGGTTTATATGCCGACTCTTTTCGCGTGATTTTGGCGGAAGATTTTGGTATAATTCTTCCAGTGGGGCGGGGGATGTCCTGTTTGCGAAGATCCTAAGCCGTTACCGTTACGGGATTTACAGAAAGAGCCGGGCGGGAAAAACCCGGTTGGCGACGGCAAAAAATGTTCGTTGAACAGCCAGAAATTTTCGTTACCAATGACCGGGAAACCGACTCCAGATTGGTGAACAAGGGTTATGCAGGAAAGCACGGATTTTACCGCTCTGGTCCGCAAGGCCCGCACCGGCGATAAGGGCAGCTTGAATGAGCTGGCAGACCTTGCCGGACAGAGGCTGTCCGTGTACATACAACGAATCGCGTTACGGCATGATGTAACGCAGGACATCGTACAGGAGACTTTGATCGAAATGTTTAAATTCTTGGACAAACTGGAGAAGGAGGACCGGTTTTGGCCATGGCTTCGCAAGATCGCCATCAACAAACTGCACCATCATTATGCGCGGGAGAAATCCCACCGGATGGCGTCGATCAGCGATGTCGAGCACACCATTGCCGATGCCGACCGGCAGGAAGGAATCGCCGGCCTGGTCGGCAATGAGCTTCGCCATGTCGTCATCGACTCGATGGCGGGCCTCAAGCCCCGGTATCGCGAAGTCCTGGTGATGCGGTGCTATGAAGAGATGGACTACGCTCAGATCGCACAG
>PMBP01000447.1 GCA_003152975.1 Phycisphaerales bacterium
CCGAGACCGGCGCCGGCCAGCACGGCCTGGCCACCGCAATGATCGGGGCCTTGTTCGGGATGGAAACCAAAATTTTCATGGGGGTCACGGATGTCCGGCGGCAGAATGTCAATGTCCACAAGATGCGGCTTTGCGGGGCCCAGGTAGTTCCTGTGTCCGGCGGGACGGGGACGCTGAAGGATGCCATCAATGATGCGCTGCGATACTGGACGGCCCATGTGCAAGACACCTTTTACCTCTTCGGGACAGCCGGCGGACCGCACCCGTATCCCTCGATCGTCAAGCATTTCCAAAAGCCAATCGGCGTTGAGGCCCGCGCCCAGTGCCTAAGCCAGATCGGACGGCTGCCCGATGTGGTAACGGCCTGCGTCGGCGGCGGCTCCAACNNAACGCCATCGGCATCTTCAGCGGATTCGTCGATGACCCGCAAGTCCGCATCGTTGGCGTCGAGGGCGGCGGCAAGGGAATCGCCACCGGCCAGCACTGCGCCACCCTGACGGTCGGAACGGTCGGGGTGTTGCATGGGGCTCAGACTTACATTCTGCAGGACGAAAACGGCCAGATCCACGAGACCGAGTGCATCAGCGCCGGCCTCGATTATCCGGGCGTGGGGCCCGAACACGCATGGCTCAAAGAAACCGGCCGCGTCGAGTACCTGTGCGTGGAGGATGAGGCGGTTCTGGACGCATTCGAGCTGTTCACGCGGAGCGAAGGCATCCTGCCGGCGCTGGAAAGTTCGCACGCGCTGGCGTGGGTCATGCGGCAAAAAGGAAAGCTGCCCTCGGACACGATCGTCCTGGTGAACCTATCCGGCCGGGGCGATAAAGATATCGGGATTGTCGAGGAACACCGGCCTCTGGAGGAGAAGAACGTATGACCACCTATCGACAAACTTTCGCCTCGCTGAAACGGTCGGCCCTGATCCCGTTTTTCGTCCTTGGCGATCCGGATTCCACAACCAGTCTGGACCTGATCAAGACCGCCATTGACGCCGGAGCCGATATTCTGGAACTGGGAATTCCCTTTTCCGATCCGATCGCCGACGGCCCGACGATCCAAAAAGCGGACATGCGCGCCCTGGCCAACAAGATTAACCCCGCCAAGGCCCTCGATCTGATCGCCGAAGCGACTCGGTACAAACCGATTCCGGTGGGCCTGCTGGTCTATTACAACCTCGTCGTCCAATACGGCCGGGAGAAGTTTTTCCGTGATTTCAAGGCGGCCGGCGGGTCCTCGGTCCTCGTCGCTGACCTGAGCATCGACGACGCCGATGAGATCGCCCCGGTTGCGCTGGCCGCGGGCCTGGATACCGTTTTCATGGTTACGCCCAACACGACCGACGACCGGCTCCGTCGAATCGCAGACAAGTCCACGGGCTTTCTCTACACGGTATCGACTCTGGGCGTTACCGGCGCCCGGGACACGGTTTCGGACCTGATCGGGCCGCTCATCCGACGGATCAAGGCGGTCACCAAGATTCCGGTCTGCGTGGGTTTTGGCATTAGCAATGCCCGGCAGGCCCGACAGGTGGCCGACACCGGGGCCGATGGGGTCATCATTGGCTCGGCGATCGTCAAAATCATCGAGCAGAATCTGGACAACCGCCCGAAAATGCTCTCAGAGGTCCGGCAGTTTATCGCCGAAGCGAGCAAGACCCTCGAATAGACACTCCTTTCACTTGCCAAACCCGTGATTGGCGACTATAATCCGGCCGTTCATTCAATCGAAAGGATCGGATATGATGGATCGTTATCGGATCGGGTTCATGGGATGGTTTCTCGGCGTCATCACCCTGTGCGGGTTTGGCTGTGCCCAGTCGATGCAGTCGGCCCAGCCGAAAATTCCCGTCATTCTCGACACGGATATCGGCGACGATATTGACGACACCTGGGCCCTGACCATGTTGCTCAAGAGCCCCGAACTCGACCTGAAGATGGTGATCGGCGACAACTACAAGTCGATCTATCGCGCCAAGCTGCTCGCCAAACTCCTGACCGTGGCCGGACGAACGGATGTCGCCGTCGGTATCGGGATGGGCAATCGCGACGGCGACGGCAAGCAGGCCGACTGGGTCAAAGATTACGACCTCAAGTCCTACGCCGGAAAGATCCACGAGGACGGCGTCGCGGCGATGATCGACTTGATCCTTAAGTCACCGAAACCGGTTACCCTGATCGCCATCGGCCCGGTGCAGAACCTGGCCGAGGCGCTGAAACGCCAGCCCCAGATCGCAAGCAAGGTCCACTTTGTCGGCATGCACGGCAGCGTCCGCCGCGGTTACGGCGGCAAGGCCCAGATTGACGCCGAGTACAATGTCAAGGAAGACGCCAAGGCCTGCCAGAAAGTCTTTACCGCCGGTTGGGACATGGTCATCACACCTCTGGATACCTGCGGGCTGATCCAGCTCAAGGGCGACAAGTACAAGGCCATTTGCGAAAGTCCCGACCCGCTGACCAAGGCCCTGGTGGAGAACTACCGCATCTGGCGGAGGGAAAGATCCGCCGATCCCATCCGGCAGGATGAAACTGAAAGCAGTACACTGTTCGACACGGTGGCGGTGTATCTGGCCTTTTCCGACGCTTTTACGAAAATCGAAAAGTTATCGATTCGTGTGGACGATCAGGGAGTCACACGGATCGATCCTGCGGGCAAACCCATGGAGGTTGCCACTGAGTGGAAAGACCTACCTGCTTATGAGGACCTGCTGGTCAAACGGATCACCGCTGTTACCGTCAAACGCTGAGAACTATCAGGGTCGGACTTGGATTGAAAGGTTTGTGATGATCTTCGAGCATTTTGGAATCAATGTTCCCGACGCCCGGGCGATGGCCGATTGGTACATCCGGCACCTGAATATGAAGGCCGTAATCGCAAATGCCAAACCGCCGTATGCCCACTTCCTGGCCGATTCCACCGGCCGAGTCGTCATGGAGATGTACAGCAATCCGGCCGATCCCATCCCCGATTATGCGGCCCAGCACCACCTGCGGTTCCATTTTGCCTTTGCGGTTGCAGACCCACAGAAGGAAAAGGAACGCCTGCTTGGGGCGGGTGCGACTTTTGTTGTGGAGGATCGGCTACCGGATGGTTCGATCGTCATCACCCTCCGCGATCCTTGGAACATCCCCCTGCAATTGGCCCGGCGAGCCAAGCCGATGGTCTAATCGCAGACATTTCACAAGCGTTGGTATTGGGCGAGACTACCGTTGAATCATACAGTACGCCCGCAGCACTTCAGCCACGCTCCAGGNNCCAGACGGTTCCCTGGTGATAGGCCCCGTCGCGGCTCATCTGATCGCCTGCGTAATGTCCGCGGTAGCGGGGGTCGTGGGGACTGAGCGTTCGCAGGCCGTGGGGCGTCAGCAGTTCTTTCTCGACGACATCCACCACCTTCTGTTGCCAATTCGACGCCAGCGGAGAATGCGGCAAACTGACGGCGTAGATCTGGTTGGGCCGAAGACTGCTGTCGGCCGTTCCGTCGGGCAGAATGCAGTCGTTCAGATACCCCCACTTCTGGTTACAGAAGACCTGGCGGAAACTTCCGGCCACGCGGCCGGCCAACCGGCTGTAGTATTCGGTCTCATCGGCATTGCGGCCCTGATAGTAGTCGGCCAAGTGGCACAGGTTGTTGTACCATAGGGCATTGACCTCGACGGCTTTCCCGTACCGGGGGGTGAAGGTCACGCCGCAGCATTTGGCATCCATCCAGGTAAGCTGCGTCGCCGCATCGCCGCCGGTTATCAAGCCGTCGTCATCGGCATGAATCCCAAATCGGGTACCCCGGCGATAGGCCTCCATGATCGTTCGAATCGCCGGTAACAGCTTGGACTCGAAGGTCGTATGGTCCTTCGACATCCGAAGGTATTCAAAACACGCATGGACAAACCACATCGACGCGTCGATGCTGTTGTAATGGGGATTGCCGCC
>PMBP01000169.1 GCA_003152975.1 Phycisphaerales bacterium
GATTTCAATCGTATCCGAAGCCCCGCCTTCATACACCTGGGTACCCCCCCGGTTTCCGTAAGAACGATCCCCGGATTGCCGTCATAGACCTTGATCAGCGCCGTGTTGTTGAACATCGCGCCATTCCAGTTCGGGTCGTTGCTGTTGACCGAATACTGAACCGACATGACCTGAATCCCTTCATCAAAGGTATCCTTGATCGCCTGAACCTTGACCGTCTGCGGCTGATTCCAATTGGCCTTGGCGAAAGTCACGGTGATCGGCTGGCCCTTTTCCGCGGTTCCAAGCTTGATATCATTGGCATCCGCACCGGCACCGGATACGGCAAGCGGGGTCAGCGTTACCACAATGTCGCTGAGAGGAGCCGGGAATCCGGCCGGAGGCGTCAGAGCCACCTGCAGGTTGCCCGTCGATTCCAGGGCCTCATACAGGTCCAGCGTGCCGGTAATTGCGCCCGTGGGGGATTTGAGATTCAGATAACCGAATTCAGCCCACCCCGTCGTCGTATTGTAGGTGGCCTGGTAGAATCCCACTTGCAGGGTCTCGACATTCATGTTATCCAGGCGGAACGGGCTGCTCGGAAATTCCTTCCAGGTTGTCCCGTCAGGGCTGTGGCTGCAATAGAACAACGGTCCGCGTCGCTCGATTCGAAGATACTTATCGCCGTCAAACGCGGTGCCCAGATTATCCGTTTCCGTTCGCCCTCCATTGACATTGTACCAAATAATATTGCCGCAACCCCAGATCGGGAAGTAGGAACACTGGAGATTGTTTTCCCCATTGGAAGTGTCCGGCAGGCGGACCTGCAGGCCGCAGGCATTGTGGTACACCGGCACATCGACGGTTCCAGCATAACCGGAAACGAAGGTGTCCGCGATAAAATCGCCCGACACATTCTTGTAGAGGAAGGGTCCGGAATTATTATTATCGCCCCAGTTGGCATTGTAGGATTCCAAATGAAGGGATCCCGCCGTTGTAACGCTTGCATCCGTCTTGGTCACGGCGTTCTGGGTGTTCAGGGCGCCATCGTAGGGTGTATTGGAGACGCCGTATTTGAGGTAATCCCGGGCAATCTCGTAATCATCGAACAAGAATCCGCCCTTATACACAGTGGGAACGGGATTNNGTCCTTGATCGTAATCCCGATCGACAGCGGCGAATAGGACTGGTTGGTATAGATCGGGTCCGTCGTACTGATTGAAACGGCGATAACGACGGATTCATCCGGCTCAATGTTCGCATCATCCACCGCCGAGACCGTTACCGTCTGGGGAGTGCTCCAGTTGGCGCTGGTAAAGGTCACCGTCACCGGTTGTCCCGCACCGGCGGCGCCGGATAGCTTGATATCCCCACCGGCGTCAGCAGGCGTCAGCGTTACGGACACCGGCTGAGTCGGCCCGCCGCTGGGGCTGGCTCCCAGCGCAATCGTCAAGGCCACCGTCGCTCCGCCTTCTTCAACGGTTCCGGCCCAGGGAGAAATGGATACCCCCTGGAAACGACCCGCCAATTGGGCCGCCTGAGCCGGGGTCAATTCCTCATTGTACAGTTGTAGAGAGGATACCGATCCCTGGAAAAAGGCCCCCCGGGTTGAATTATCGTTTTCGACCCGCGACCCGACAAAGAGACTGCTGTCGGTCTGCAGGACCAGCGCCAGAGTCTTGGTACTGACCAACTGACCGTCAATATAGGCATTCTCGATATTGCCTGCCCCGGCGCCGGAGAAGGTCACCGTCAGAAGATGCCACTGGTTCAGCGAAGGAGCCGCTGTGCCCCAGCCGATCCCGCCGCCATAATGATTCATGGCGCCAAGTCCCGCGTCATCCCAGAACATGCATTGAGCGCCGCCAAGGCCCACGCCGCGCCGGGCCCAGGTAAAGTAGGTCTGGTTGCCATACTGCGGGCTTCGGATCAAAGCGACCATCGTCCAGGGATTGGTGCCGGTCACGCTGGCTGGCGCGGTAAAATCGGACTTGAAGGATTGATTGGGGGTAAAGGTTACACAGGGCTTGCCGTCGATTGTTTCCACGACGGCATCCGCATCCCCTGCCACCAGCGAGAATTTGCCTCCGGCCGTCCCTTTGTTTTGCCATTCGCGGGTCGTACCCGCGGCCAGATCGGACGCTTTCAGGTCCACAACGATCTCCGACCAGGCATACCCGGTCAGAAGCATCAAAGCCATCGACAACATAAGGTAGGTTTTCGTATTCATGACGTCTCTCCTGATATCGTATCGTATTGGTTTTCGTTGGAAGGATCGGAATCGTTCGATCCGGTTCTTACCGGGCGTCCACGCAACCGTCCTTGTACGGAACGGTGCAGCTCAGCCAGATCTTGGCCAGTTCCGCAAAATCGGCCAGGTTGACCACGCAGTCCTTGTTGCGGTCCCACTGGAGAAAGCCCCAGGATCCGCAGTCATTCTCGCCAATGATGACGGATTCCGAAGGAATCGCAAGGGCGTTATACCCCGCATCCGCACTGGTCACGGTTATACTCACCAATCCCGAGTGAGGATCCCACTCGAGAATGCTGTCATCCTCTGCAATGACGGTCGCAGTCTGATAGGTGGCATAATTGGCCGGCGTAAAAACCAACTGGGCTGGAGATACGGTTACACCCGTACCGGCAAAATCCACCGTCACATTGGCTGTCGGAAGATACGATAACGCAACCGAGATGCTATCCGTGGCGCCGCCTTCCACCACATGGATATAGCTGTCGGAGGTTTTGACAATCACATCCGGGGCATCGTTGTCGATCACTCGCACCGAAACCGAAGGTATGATGCCGCCGTCGTACTTGGAGTCGGCGCTGGTCACCTTGAAAACGATGGGATGTACTTTCGGCCCGCTGGCCTTGGTGTTATCGATCGCTTTGTAGGTCATCGTTTTGGGCGTACTCCAATCGGCCGGCGTAAAAGTGACGGATGTGTTGACCAGGACAAGCGAATTGGGATCGTTGGGATCGCCGGTAGTCGGCTTGGCCACCGAAGCCATGACGGTTATGTCCGAGGTCGGAGCC
>PMBP01000069.1 GCA_003152975.1 Phycisphaerales bacterium
ACTTCCCGTCATTCCGGCGCAAGCCGAAATCCAGTTTGTTTTATGATTCCCCTTTTCACACCGTTCTCACTTCTGAGCGCAGCGAAGTCCCGACTTGCTGGTCGCAGGTCAGTCCCGGTTTATCGGGATCGGGATTCACACCTTTCACACCCCCTTATCCGCCAGCGACCAGCGACGATTTCATCGATCGTCAATCAATCGTTACTTTTGTCGTCCCAATCAGTCGTTTACCGCCGGAATCCTCCTGCACGACGGCCACCGTGTAGGTTCCGGCCTTAAACGGTCCCGCCGTCGCCTTCGTCGGATAACTGCACAGACACGAGCACAGATTCTCGCCGATCTCGGTTTCGGTAAGGGTGATCTCGCTGCCGACGACATCCACCGACATCCGGATATTCTCGGCACAGCAGTTGGCGACGATCCGGTCGGTCAGTTCGATCATCCGGTCGTGGACCCCAACCGAAAACCGCAGGTCGCCCTCGGCCGCAGGAAGCGCCCCATCGAGCGTGCACGGCAAGACCTCGTATTCCAGCCACGGCTTGATCGTGATGCTCGTCAGCGCCACCAGCTTGCAGCCGGCGTCGGTGTGGCGGTTGAGATCGAACAGGTACGAGCCCGGCGCAAACGGGCCGATCACCGCGGTCACCGGATAATCCGTCAGGCAATAGCATGGCTCGCCGCGTTCCTCTTCCTCGACGGCATGGATCCGCGTGCCGTCGATGGTGAGCGAAAGATCCATCCCCGTCACGCAGCAGTTGGCCGGGACGATGTCCTTCAGATAGACATACGCGCCGCGGACCTCCATCGTAAAGCGGCTCGTGCCCGGCTCGGCCGGGGGGAGCGTGCCGAGGGAATCGCCCCACCACTGCCAGACCTTGGGGCCCGCAAAGTCCATCAGCCAGTGCTCCGCGAAGATCACCAGGTCGTCGATCGCCACGAGGTTGTCACCGGAGAAATCCGCCCCGCCGCATTCGAGACAATCCTTCCGCAACCACCACGCGGCCAATTCGGCGAAATCGTCAAGCCGTACAGCGCAGTCGTAGTTCAGATCGCCCACCGGCTGCGGCACGACAAACTCGATGGCGTCCAGGCCGAAGTTGGAGGCGTCTTCAATGGGCTCAAACTCGCGCAACAGCTCGAGATTTTTCATCACAATCCGGCCGACGCTGCTCAGCAGGTCGCCGTCGCTGATCGGGCCAAGCTCGGCATCGGTAAAGCCCTCATCGACGGAGAACCACACCTCGCCATTCGGCCAGACATACGCGGCGTCCAGGCCGAGCTCGAACCCCTTCGGCATGGGGATCAGGGGATGGAAATTCGCCAGCAACGCCTCGCCGGTCTTGAAGATCGTGCCATTATCCCTCAGCAAATCGCTGTGTTGGATCTTCTGCCCGAGCGTCTCCGAGAAGAAATCGCTCTCGGTCGAAAACAGCAGGCCGCCGTCCGGGCTTTCGCTGAGCGCATCCAGCCCGGCGTCCGCGATGGGCGGGGTCGGATTAAACGGCGAAAGAAGGTCGCTAAAGGTCTTAATGATCTTGCCGCGATCGCTCAGCAGATCGCCGCGATGCAGCGCGCCGAGCGTTTCGCTCAGGATATCCTCGTCGATCGAGAACCAGAAATCGCAGGGGTAAAATCCCCCGCTAATCCAGGCCTTCGGTGACGGCCGCAGGATCGCGTCCAGGCCGACATCCGGCGCGATCGGCATAATGCCAAGCTTGGCGGTAAGCTCGCGATTGCGACGAATGATCTTGCCGTTTGTACTCAGCAGGTCGCCGCCGCTGATTGTGCCCAGCGAAGGATTGGCGCTGGTCAAACTGTTCTTGGTGCTGAACGCCAGCTCGCCCGGCCACGGCACCGCGAGAAGGTGAAGCGTAAAAACATGAGCGGGTTCTTTCTCGGGGTTCGGCTCGACCTGTTCGAGGACGATGTCGATCCACGGCAGCATTCCCGCCGACGGAATGCCATACCCTGTGAGCCGGATGTCGCGATCGCCGATCCGTCCGGAAAGATCCGCCTGCCAGGTAATCGCCGCTTCGCCGCCGATCTGAAACAGGCCGTCAAAACGGCCGACATAGTCCTGATCGAACCAGGTTCCGCGGAACGACAGATTCCGTACGGCATAGGGGTCAAAGAGCGGATTCGGCTCCAGCGTTTCGAGGGAAAATCCCCCCTGGATGGGAATGACCCACGGCACGCGATCGCAGTTGAAACAACCGTCGGTGAGCGTGCTTCCGGGCAAGAGCCGATAGGAAACGCTTCCGGCCGCGAAAAGAGTGGAGCCCGTCGCCAAAATCAATGCGCAGACCAACGACATCAACACAGTCCGTTTAATTCTTTTCATCATAAACCTCGTTTCATTCTGATGGTGATTCCGCTCGCCGCTGCGGGCGCGCGAAGTTCGACTTCCATTTCGACGATCCGCGGTCCGCGCGGATTCCCGGCGCCAAAGATCGGCAGGGTTCACAAATCGCAACCGCCGATCACCGCGCTACATCACATCCGCGCGTCGCACTTGCCATTCAGACAAAACAACTCACATACGGGGAAGGACCGAGATCGACTTACGATGCCATCAATAGATGAAAATCCACTATCTCAATCTTCCCGCCTCCGAATATTCAATTGTACCGCCCGACAAAGACGCGGGAAATTGTACTAAGACCCTTTCCCCCTGTCAATGTTAAAATAGCGCAAATATCGCGTGTGCGCAAGATTTTTCGCCCCCAATAGTACAAATTGGGCTATTCGATGACCGGTTTCGTGGCCAGAATAACGGTTTCGACCCGCTATGGTATCGTGACCTTGACGGTTCCGATAAGTCGTTTTCCGTTGTAATCCTGCTGTATGACGGCCAGCACATAGGTCCCCGGCTCGAACGGCCCCAGCCGCGCCGTCGTCGGATAGGTGCACATGCAACGGCAGGTTCGTTCGGCGTACTCGGTCTCCAGAACGGTAATCTCGTTACCTTGGACATCCATTGAAAGCTCGATCGTGTCGTCGCAGCAATTACCACAAATCGGATCCTTAAAGTTAATAAAGCGACCCTGCGCTTGCGCGGAAAACCGCGGATCATTCGACGGATCGGACCCAATGGCCGAGCCGCACGGCGCGACCGTGTACTCGATCACCGGGCCGATGACCACCTCCACGCTGCCGACAAATCGCGAGAAACCCTCGGTGGTTTCCCAGAGGGCCAGCTTGTAAGTCCCCGGCGCAAACGGGCCCATCACGGCCGAAACCGGATACGGGCAGAAACAATCGCACGGCGCGCCGGGATACTCGATCTCATCGAGGCGAATGGTCTTTCCGTCGAAATCCATCGTCAGCGCCGTGCCCTTGGCGCAACAGTTGGCGGCGAAGACATCCGCGAAATACATGTATTGTCCCTGCACTTTTACGGTAAATCGCGGATCGGTGCTGGGGAACGCCGTTCCTCCGCACGGCCCGATCGTGTACGACAAACCCGGCTGAGAAACGCCCATCAGCCAGTCCTCGGCGAAGAGGATTAAATCGTCCAGGCCGACAATGCCGTCCCAGGTCAGGTCGATACCGCCGCACTCGGCGCAGTCGGCGCTCAGCCATCGCGCGGCCAACTCGGCGAAGTCGTCGAGCCGGACGGCGCAGTCGGCGTTGTAGTCGCCCAGTGGAGCCCGCGACGCAAATTCCACCGCGTCCAGTCCGAAATTGGCCAGCTTCTCCAGCGGCTTGAATTCCCGCAGCAAATGCAGATTTCGCATCACGATCCGGCCCTTGGTGCTCAAGAGATCGCCGTCGCTGATGGCGCCGAGATTTTTATCGGTGAAGCCCACTTCGGTCGAAAACCAGATTTCATCCCGCGGCAGCAACAACACGGCGTCCAGGCCGAAATCCTTGACCGCCGGATCGACCGGGGAAAAAGCGGCCAGCAGCTCGGCGTTGGTTTTCACGACCGCGCCGGTTTCCGACAGCAGGTCGCCGTGGCGGATTAATTTACCGAGTTTTTCAGACATAAAGTCCTGTTTAATGGAAAACAGGATCTGCCCTTTGGCGTTGACGGCCAGGGCATCCAGGCCGACATCCGGCGTCGGCGGCATCGGGCCAAACGCGCCGATCAGATCGGCGTACGAACGGACCACCCGGCCCGAATCGCTGAGAACATCGCCGTCGTGGAGCGCGCCGAGCGTTTCGCTCCAGACATCCTGCTCCATGGAAAACCAGATTTCGCAGGCCGAACTTCGCTGGCCGATCACGACCGTCGGCGACAGCACGGCCTGCGTGACGGCATCGAGACCCAAATCGGGCACCATCGGCATGATGCCCAAACGCTGCGTGAGCTCGTGGTTGCGGCGAACGACTCGGCCGCCGGTCGCGAGCAGATCGCCATTGCTGACTTNNGAGTAAAATCGACGACCGTGCTGAAGCGAAGCTCGCCCGGCCAGGGCACGGCCACAACATACAGAGCGTACATCGACAATTCGCCGTCGGGAACGATCTGGTCGAGTTCAATGTCGATCCACGGGAGGTCGTTTTGCGGGAATCCCTGGCCCTCGAAAACGCATTTATTCCCGTTGATTTCGCCCTCCAGATGCATCCGATGATCATAGACGAAATCGCCGCCGATCTTGTACCAGCCCTGGAATCGGCCGGCGTAGTCATTGTAGCCGCCGACGCTGCGGAAGTTGAAATCCCGGACCTTGTAAACATCATACCACGGCTCCGGTTTATCCGAAATCAGCGAGAATCCGCCATCCACGGCCGTCAGGATCGTCGGCCGCAAACAAGGGACGCAATCGTCGAAGTTACTGCCCTCAACGAGGCGGTAAACACTGGCATTTTCGGCCGGGACGACGGCGGCGAAACCGGCGGCCGTGATGGCCCAAATACAGAGCGATATAGTCCAGATCCATCCCCCGATGTTTCGTTTGTTTTCCATAACCTGCCCCTCTCGTAATTGGATATTTACTATCGTCTAAAGAATGTTATTGGGAACAAAGTCCCTTCGTATCATAGTGTCCATCGGGATCGATTTTCTAACGAAATTTGGGTCCCCAAAATCAGCCGGATGGTGGGATTGATGTCGCAAATTCCCACCGGAATACAAGTCAAAAATGTGGAGGGGTGACTGAGGACTCAATCGGGATTTGGCCGGCCGCAAGGGCTTGTCCGGCCTGGACTTATGACGATTTCTCGAGAAACGCGGGCCCACATCCGATGTAGCAAGCTTTGTAAGCTGTTGTTCCATAAGGACTTACGAGAGATCGCCTTTGGACAAACCTGACGATTGTGACAAAACTTATTATCACCTTGATTTGTCCCCATCTGTCCCTACTCCTTGACACCTTTGTCTAATGTCATTGACAAACTTACCAATCAAATTCGGAAACATTATACCATATCAGAGGCAGATGTTCAATATATCGAAATATTTTTTTGGGGTTGACAGGGGGCATGAAATCGGAGGTTTTCAATTGACTATCGAATATTGTCTATTGATTATTCCAGAATAGTCGCCTGTGAAAGGATTTCTCACATAAGGGCGGACAAGCCGCGAAGGGGGACAGGCCGGAAAGCCGATCGCGCGTACAATTTTCTTGACAAATCAAGACGAGTACCTATACTATTCGGCGGATTGGCTGGAGAAAACGCATGGAGGCCGTCAGGTTGAGAAGATCATTTAGCGACAGGGAATCGTCGGTTTGATCGGGAGGCGCATATCATGGAAAAACCCGTGAAGTCATTGCTTCGCACAAAGGGGAAGACGGTCTATATATTGGGGGCGGGGTTTTCACGGCCCGGGGGCGGGTTGATTATGAGCAATTTCGGGACGGAGGCCTTCCGATTCTTAAAGGACAAATCTCCCGATTTGGCCGAGG
>PMBP01000513.1 GCA_003152975.1 Phycisphaerales bacterium
CCTTTGTTGATTGGGGCTTGCAATTTTTTCACTTCCTACTATACTATTGAGTTTCTTTGATTTTTCTCCCCGCGGGAGTACCAGCGTCAAATGCGCGGCCGGCGGGGAACGAGTTAAAATTCCGTTGGACGATCGGAACCTTTGGAGAACCAAGATATGGTGTCGTACGCAGATGCGGGAGTGGATTTGTTCGGGTCCGCGATTCCGTCGCTGGAAGACCTGAAGCGGTTGAGCTTAGCTGTTCTCAGCGGGGAACGAAGCCGCAACGCTTTTTCCGAGGAAGTGGAGAAACAATTAGGAAATTCGCTGGCTTCGGGGATCGCGCTGGTCATTCTGGGCCGGTCCCGCGAGGCGCTGGACCTGCTCAAGAAGGGCTCGGCCTGTTCGGCCAAGTTCCTGTACCAGGCATACGCGTACCGCGCCGTCGGCGAGTTTGACGCGGCGATCAAGGCGCTGGACGAGGCCGGCAAGCACGGCCTGGACGCGCTGGCGGTGACACTGGAAAAAGCGGCCACGCTGCGGCACGCCGGACGGCTCGACGACGCCGAGACCGAACTGAAGAAAGGGGCCAACTTCCAGAGCGTCAGCGCCGAGTACCACCTGCAGCGCGGCAAGCTGGCCGACGCCCGCGGCGAGTACGAAGCCGCCATGGACGAATATACGCACGCGATCGATCTGGCCCCGGATCACGCCGAGGCCCTGTTCCGTTTGGCATACTCCTACGATCTGCGGGGCGACGATGACGAGGCGATCCACTATTACCGGGAGTGCATCCGCGTGCGTCCCAGCCACCTCAACGCGATGCTGAATCTGGCGGTTCTGTATGAAGATGATTGTGATTACGACCGGGCCGAACACTGCGTGGACACCGTGCTGGCCAGTCATCCGAATCACAAGCGGGCGCAGATGTTCCAGAAGGATGTCGATCACTCGCGGACGATGATCTACGACGAGGAACGGGAGCGGACCCGCGACCGGCGCAACAAGATTCTCGAGATCCCGATCACGGATTTCGAGTTATCGGTCCGCAGCCGCAACTGCCTCAAGAAGATGAACATCAACACGCTGGGCGACCTGCTGCGGATCACGGAGGCCGAGTTGTTGTCGTACAAGAATTTCGGCGAGACCTCCCTGATGGAGATCAAGCGGATTTTGGATACAAAAAGCTTACATCTCGGCATGGCGGTCGAGGACAAGGACGGCGCGTTTGCCGCCGCGGCCCCGGCGGCCGAGGGCGCCAATCCGGAAATTCTGGCCAAGCCGGTCGAGGACCTGGACCTGTCGGTCCGGTCGCGGCGGGCGATGGTTCGGCTGAACCTCAAGAGCATCGGCGAACTGATCTCCAAGACCGAGGCCGAGTTGCTGGGCTGCAAGAATTTCGGCGTGACCAGTCTCAACGAGGTCAAGGAACGCCTGGGGCGTTTCGGCCTGAATCTTCGTCGTCTCGATTGAGCGGACGGATGGGATTCCAACGCGTGCGAATCCCGCGGTTTGCCCCTTTGATCCGGCCGAACGACAGGACGAATCGATGCCTGTGGGGGTGGGTGTTGTTGGGCTTGGCGGCGTGCGTGGGGGGCTGCCGGCCGCGTGTCGTCGTGGAACCGACGCCGCAGATGGATATCGCCGAGTCGTTCCAGATACGGGTATTGCTCTTTGACAAGATCAGCGAGTGTGTGCTGTCGTCGCCGAACGGATTTTCCGTCGCGGCGGTGGATGTCGGCGCCGACGCCTCGTTCGGCACGGCCAGTTCGGACGTCCAGGTCGATTATATAGACGGTCGGATTCGCGTCGGAGGCAGCGTCCTGGGTCGCCGCGTGGAGATTCGATCCCGCGATCCGTATATTCTGACGGTCAACGGCGAACGGTATCGCGGCAATTTGACGCTGCTGGTTTTGCCCGACGGGGCCGGGTTGGAGGTGATCAACACCCTTCCGCTGGAGCCGTACCTTGCGGGCGTGATCGGGGCCGAGATGCCCAGCTACTGGGAGACCGAGGCCGTCCGAGCCCAGACGATCGCGTCGCGGACCTACAGTCTGTATATCAAGCGGCGATTCGGAAACGGACGCGAGTGGGATGTCCGCAGGACGCAGGCCAACCAGGTGTATCGAGGTCTGTCGGCGGAATCGGCAACGATCTGGGAGGCGATCCGGACCACGCAGGGAAAATTCCTGACCGTCCCCGGCACCCTTGGGGGAGACGAGATTTTCGCGACCTATTTTTCCTCCACCTGCGCAGGGCATACGGAAAACAGCCAGAACGTTTTCGGCGATCGGTCGCCGGCGCTGGACGGCGTGGCCTGTTCCTATTGTGCGGGCGTAAGCCGCCGCAGTTTTCTGGCCTGGCCGAAGGTGAGCATCCCCGTCGAACAGGTGAACCAGCGGCTTGTGGAACGATATCCGTCGCTATCGGCGTTGGAGGGGATCGAGACGATCGAGCCGACCCGCGTCAGCGAGTATGACTGCCTGCAACGAATCACGCAGGTGCGACTGACGGGCAAGAACGGCAAGACCGATACCCTGCGGGCCGAAGACCTTCGTCTGGCGATTGACCCGACGGGGCGGAAGATCAAAAGCGCCTGCTTTGCGATCCGCCGCGAGAACGGCGTTTTTGTGTTCGACGAGGGCAAGGGATTCGGCCACGGCGTGGGCCTGTGCCAGTACGGGGCCGAAGGGATGGCCCGCGAGGGATTTTCCTACGAGTCGATCCTGCAATTCTATTTTCCGGGATCGCACTTGCGGCAATACTATTGAACTCGAGGCGATGACGCACGGATTTGACATCTTGGCCCGGGATGCGGGCAGCGGAGCCCGCCGAGGCCGTCTGGAGACGGCCCACGGCACGGTGGATACGCCGGTGTTCATGCCGGTGGGGACTCGCGGCTCGATCAAGGGTCTGACGCCCGAGCAGGTCGAACAGACCGGCACGCAGATCATCCTGGGCAATACTTATCACCTGCTGCTGCGGCCGGGAGTCGAGGTGGTCGAGCAGTTGGGCGGCCTGCATGCCCTGATGGGCTGGAAGGGCCCGATCCTGACCGACAGCGGCGGCTTTCAGGTGTTTTCTCTGAGCCAATTGACCCGTATCGGCGACGACGGGGTCGAGTTTGCCAGCCACATCGACGGGGCCCGGGTGGTTTTGGACGCCGAGATCGCCACGCGGGTGCAGAATCGTCTCGGGGCCGACATCATCATGTGCTTTGATGAATGTACCCCGTACCCGTGCGAGCCGGATCGCGTAGCGCGGGCCGTCGAGCGGACGATCCGCTGGGCCGGACGATGCCGGGAGGTTCACGCAAACTCGCGGCAGAAGCTGTTTGCGATTGTTCAGGGGGGGGTCGATGTCGAACTGCGGAGGCGTTGTGCCGAACAGTTGGCGGCGATGGATTTTCCCGGATATGCGATTGGCGGCTTGAGTGTCGGCGAGGGACATGATAAGATGTTGCGGACCGTGGAAGACACGGTCGCATATTTGCCGAAGGATCGGCCGCGGTACCTGATGGGC
>PMBP01000499.1 GCA_003152975.1 Phycisphaerales bacterium
GCCCTGGCCAAGAGCGGCAAGGTGCCCGCGCTGCAGGAGGCCATATTTACCAATGGGCAACTGGATACCAAGCATGCCCAGGCGGCGTTCCCACTGATGGTCGAACATCTCCTGCCGGCCGGACTGCGGGGTATCGTCGTGGCCGGATTGCTGTCGGCTCTGATGGGTTCGCTGGCGGGCGTCTTTAACGCCTGTTCGACGCTGTTTACGGTGGACTTGTATCAAAAATGGCGTCCGAAGGCCGCCCAGCACCAACTGGTCCGCATGGGCCGGATCGCGACGGCGGTCATGGTCCTGATCGCGCTGGCGTGGATTCCGGTGGTCAAGGGCGCCGAAGGACTTTATAAGTACCTGCAATCAGTGCAGGGGTATCTGGCGCCGCCGATTTTCGTGGTCTTTTTCTTTGGGGTGTTCTGGAAGCGGCTCAACGCACAGGGGTGTCTGTGGGCGATGATCGTCGGATTTGTGATCGGCCTGTTCCGGATGCTGGTGGATACGCCCGTCGCTTTAGGGATGTTCGGCAAGGACGCCGCGGGCAACAATATCGGCTATACGGCCGGATCATTTCTGTGGATCGTCAACAGTATCTTCTTCCAGTATTTCAGCATCCTGATTACGCTGGTGTCGGCGATCGTGATGATCGTGGTCAGCTACGCAACGGCCAAGCCCGATTATGGCCGGATCAAGAGTTTGACCTTCGGTACGACCACCGATGAGGACCGTAAAACGACCTTTGCAAGCTGGAGTTGGCAGGATGTCGCGGCATCAGTCGTCGTGCTGGTCGCCATTCTCGGTGCGTACCTGTACTTCCGAGGATAACGCCGATTACCGGATTCATGTGGAAACGAAAAGGGCATCCAGACAGTTGGGATGCCCTTTGTTTTTCGGGATCAAAAAACGAAAACCCGAACAATGCCTGCGGCCTGCGCCAGAGACATTGTTCGGGTCTTTCAAATACGGCCGTTGATTAGGACCACAGCCGTCAGATCGTTACCATTACGCCGAGGCCTTGCCGGTGTGCTGGAGGGTGCGGGTCGTCAGTTCCTTGAAGGACTCGCACTGGATGTCCTTGGTGAACCAGCCGTGCTCGTCGATCGCATAGACCTTCAACGACTGGCTCTCGACCTCGTTGACGCGGTTGGTGCGGATCAGCTCGTTGAACGCCAGCTTGCGCATCATGATGTCGTTGTCGGTCGTGGCGTCGGTGTTCTCGATGACGCTGAGCAGGAAATCCAGTTCCAGGATTTCCATACCGCCGGCCATGTCGCGGTTGCGTTTCATCCGCGGGGTTGCATCGGCGGGCTTGGCGGCGTCGCCTTCCTTGCCGATCGCGCCTACGCGAGCTCCCGGTGTGGGCATCGCGATTGTCGTGTTCGAGTACCGGCCTCGTCCCGTAATTTGCGTTTTGTTGATCGTGTTTGCGTCCATCTCGTTCACCTTTGAATCCCTTACATGCAATGCCCTGGTTATAGTTTCCACCTCCGGTTTGAAGACCTCGGCGGCGGCCGAAGCCGACGGCTCGATGGGTCCGGAAACCGAGGCACCGAATTGTTCTGTGAGGTTCTGGGGAAGGGTGGCAACACCGTCCACGGTCCGGCCGGGAAGGAGCCGGTTGACGGTCCTGGGGCCGCCGACAGGCCGCTGCCACGGCATCGCAACTGTCGCGATTGCGCCCTTGCCGTACTGATTCCATGTTGCTACACGATATCGTACCATCCGTTGGCCCTTCGGGTCCAAGTCGATTCCATTCGATCGGGTTGTTCCTTGCACCTATCGTATCGGCTCGGCTGATTTTTTTGCTTGAACCAATTTCACGGTCCCGATCGGTTCCTGGACCACCCAAAATATCACCGTCCGATAATATCATTTTCTGAAATCTTGGCAAGTGAGAATTCGACGGACTTTGCGCATTTTACGAAATCGTGCATATTTCCCAAATTAACACTCATTGCATTTCGCATTTTTACATGCGATGAAATGATGCGATGGACCAATCCTTCAGAATACATCATATTTGGAGCATCTCGACAATCCTTTGACGGTCTCGTACAATCCCGGTATGGACCTGACGCAACATGTTAAAGAGACGGCCTTGTCGCTGGGGTTCGATGCCGTCGGCATCACACATGCCGGGCCGATCGATGATGGCCATCGGCAGCGGCTTGGCCGCTGGCTCGAGGACGGCCATGTCGCCGAGATGCGTTACATGGTCCGAAATTTCGACAAACGCGTCGATCCCGGACGGTTATTGAAGAGGGCGCGGTCGGTTGTGTGCGTTGTTCTCAACTACAATCCGCCCAAATCCGGGGTTGTCGATTCATCGCCCGTGCCGGTCGGGCGGATTGCCGATTTTGCGATCTACGAGGATTACCATGACTTTATGCGCGGCCGGCTTCGTCGCCTGGCCAATGCGATTCGCCGGGCCGTTGCGCCGAAAGCGTGTGCGTTCAGGGTCTGCGTGGATTCGGTTCCCCTGGCCGAGCGGGCTATTGCTCAGCGGGCCGGGCTGGGATTCCTTGGCCTCAATCATTGCCTGATTCACCCGCGGCTGGGA
>PMBP01000300.1 GCA_003152975.1 Phycisphaerales bacterium
ACGCTTCATGGACGCCGACGGCACCGGCAAGGGCGAAAGGCAATGGATGGTTTATCCGCAGGGGTTATAGAGGCATACGAATCCCGCTTGTTGCGGATGGGTGCATCATTCAACATTGCCAAGTCCAAGATTGCCTGTGTGTACACGAGTATTGGGATCGAACTTGACAGCTAATTCCAGACAGAGCAGCAGGAGCATGGGTCACTTGAACGGCACATCCAGTACCGGGATCCGCACGCTTTTACCCCTTTTCTGCGGACAATCCCTGCGGTCGCCCCTGATGGGGCCCGTGGATATGCCGGACTCCTGAGGTTCGTCCGCATTTCGATCCGTCTTCCGGAAAGCGCATTTCGCCGGGTCTTCTGCCAGCCCCTGGTACCATCGTGGTCTATACAATGAGAAAGGGATTGTCAGATGCCGGGTATCATTTCCTGTCCCATCCTCGCCCTGAGTGGCCCGGTGACGGCTGGCATTACCGTCGCCGCGGTGATCATCGGGGTCGTCGTGACCTTCGTCATCCAGAAGACGATCGCACGCAACAAACTGTTGGCCGCGGAGACCGAGGCCAAAAACCGTGTCGAGGTGGCCAGTCGCCAGGCCGAGAACATCGTCAAAGAGGCCCAGCTCAACGCCGCCAATGAATTCCTCAAAAAGAAGGAGAAGTTTACCGCCGAAGTGGAGACCACCCAGGCCGAATTGCTGAACCTGGAGCGGCGTCTCAGCAAACGCGAAGACACCCTGGACCGACAGGGGGAATCACTCAACCAGAAAGAAAAACAACTCCGCGACAACGAGCGGGAGCTGGAACAAAAACACCAGTCCAACGACGCCAAGGCCAAAAACCTGTCCAACCTGATCACCCAGCAGAAGAACCAACTGCTGAAGATCTCCAATCTGGATGTCGAGCAGGCCAAGGAGATGCTGCTCAAACGGCTGGAAGAGGAATGTGATAAGGACATGAGCAAGCTGATCGAGCGCAAGCTCGAGCAGGCCAACGAGGCCAGCGAGGAAAAGAGCCGGGAGATCATCAGTCTGGCCATCCAGCGGTACGCAGCCGAGCAGACCTGCGAGATTTCGGTTTCGATGGTCGATATTCCCAACGACGAAATGAAGGGCCGCATTATCGGACGCGAAGGGCGAAATATCCGGGCGTTCGAGAAGGCCACCGGAGTCGATGTGGTTGTCGATGACACGCCGGGGGTGATTGTGTTGAGCGGCTTTAATCCCATTCGCCGCGAGACGGCCCGGCTGAGCATGGAGCGGCTGATCCAGGATGGGCGCATCCACCCCTCGCGGATCGAGGAGCTCGTCGTGCAGGCCAAGAAGGATGTCCATGCCAAGGTCCAGCAGATGGGCAAAGAGGCCGCGACGGAAGTCGATGTCCGCGGATTGAATAACAAGATCATCGGTATGCTCGGTGCGCTGCACTACCGGACCAGTTACGGACAAAATGTCCTGCGGCACAGCGTCGAAGTGGCGTTTCTGGCCCAGGTGATGGCCGACGAGCTGGGCCTGGACGGCTCAATGGCCAAGCGGGCGGGCCTGCTGCACGATATCGGCAAGGCGATGGACCGCGAGGTCGAGGGCGGCCACCCTGCAATTGGGGCCAATTACCTGAAGCGCTTCAAAGAGCCGCAGATCGTCATCAACGCCGCCGAGGCCCATCACGGCGATGTCCCCGCGGACAACCCGTACACGCCGCTGATCGCCGCGGCCGACGCCATCAGCGCGTCGCGTCCGGGCGCCCGGCGTGAGACGCTGGAGCGCTACATCAAGCGGTTAGAGAAGCTCGAGGAGATCGCCAACAGCTTCAAAGGCGTCGAGTCGTGCTACGCGATTCAGGCCGGCCGCGAGGTCCGCGTGATCGTGGACGCCAACAAGGTCGATGACGGCAGCGCCGCGATGGTCGCCCGCGACATCGCCAAGAAGATCGAGGAAGAAATGACCTATCCGGGCGAGATCAAGGTGACGCTGCTGCGGGAAACGCGCTGCATCGAATATGCCCGTTAATCTAAATCCAAGGGAGGGCGAGGCATGAAGGTCAAAGTGATGTGTATCGGCGACATTGTCGGCCGACCGGGTCGTTATATCCTGTCGCAGGCGCTGAAGGATCCGGTGCGCGAGCGGTCGATCGACTGCGTGATCGCCAATGCGGAAAACGCCGCCGGCGGTTCGGGGTTGACGGCGCAGATTTTCGACAAGCTGCTCAAGTACGGCATCCACCTGGTGACGCTGGGCGACCACGCCTACCGCAAGCGCGAGATCATTCCGACGCTGGAATCGGCGAGCAACATCGTGCGGCCGGCGAACCTGTCGCCTGGAGCGGCGGGCCGTGATTACGCGATCTACCAGACGGCCAAAGGGCCGCGGGTGGCGGTGGTGTGCCTGATCGGCCGCATCTTCATGAAGCCGGCCGACTGCCTCTACGCGAAGATCGATTCGCTGCTTGGCAAGCTCCAGAACGAGGCGGACCTGGTCTTTGTCGAGGTACACGCCGAGGCCAGCAGCGAAAAGGTGGCGATGGGCTATTATCTTGACGGCAAGGTCGCGTGCGTCTATGGGACGCATACGCATATCGTCACCGCCGACGAACACATTCTGCCGAAGGGCACGGCGTACATCACCGATATCGGCATGACCGGCAGCCACGACTCGGTGCTGGGCCGCAAGACCGAAAATGTCATCCGGGCCTTCCGCACGCAGATGCCGTACCCGTTTGAGGTCGCCACCGACGACCTACGGATCAGCGGCATCGAGGTCACCTTCGATACCCAGACCCGCCGCGCCGAGCGGATCGAGCGGGTACAGATCTGCGAATCGTCGCAGAACCTGGCCAGCTATGACAGCGACGACGGCCGCCCGGAGTATTACGCGGATTTCTGACGGAGTTGGATAATGCTTCCGTGTTGAGGAGAAGGATCGTGGGAGCCAAATCCAGCAAGCGAAAACAAATGACGACCCCGGATCGCAAGGGGGCGGCATCGACCGGCAAACGGCGCAACGAGCTGAGCCGGGTTCGGATATGGACTTTTCGCCTTCTATTTATCCTGTTACCGATTGCCGGATTGGCGGCGGCGGAGGGGATTTTACGCTGGAGGGGCTATGGATTTTCAGCGTCCGTGCTGAGGCCGGTGGTCGTCGACGGGCAAGCTTGCCTGACGAACAACAACAGCTTTAGCCGATTGTTTTTCCCGGAAAACCTGGCGCGGGAGTTTGAGCCGTTTGTTTTTCCGGAAGTCAAGGCCGAGAAAACGGTTCGGATTGTGGCGCTGGGGGAATCGGCTGTACAGGGCACGCCGGATGGCGCGTATTCATTCAGTCGGATCCTGTCGCGGTTGCTGGAGTCGGCGTATCCCGGTCTGCGGTTTGAAGTGATCAATACGGGGATGACGGCGATCAATTCGCACGCGATATTACCCATTGCCGAGGCATTATTACGGTATCAACCGGACGCTGTCGTGGTCTATATGGGCAACAACGAGGTGGTGGGGCCGTATGGAGCGGGGACGGTATTGTCGGGCTGGACGCCGTACCGACGGCTGATCCGAACGGGATTGGGGCTGCGGCGGTATCGGCTGGGGCAGTGGCTGTCGGCGGTATTGTCGAAGCCGTCCCCGGAGGTGCTCCGGGGTTGGGGCGGGATGCAGATGTTCGTGGATCACCAGGTGGCGGCCGACGACCCGAGGTTGGAGGGGGTGTACGAGCACTATCAGGCCAATCTGGAGGACCTATGTAAAGTTGCGACAAAGGCCGGGGCGAAGGTCCTTTTGTGCACGGTGGGCAGCAATTTGCGGGATTGCCCGCCGTTTGCGTCGGCCCACAAGGCAGGCCTGACGGAATCGCAGTTGGTTGAGTGGAAGCGGCAGTTCGATGCGGGGGTACAACTGGAGCAGAAGGACCAACTTGCCGAGGCGGCGGCGGCCTATCAAACGGCGTGGGGAATCGACGACGGCCATGCGGAGACGGCGTTTCGGCGGGGACGATGCGCCGAGCGGCAACAGGATTTTGCGGCGGCGGGGCAGTGGTATCGCCAGGCGCGGCAGCTCGATACCCTGCGGTTTCGGGCCGACGACCGGATCAACGGGATTATTCGCGAGCAAGCGGCGGGGGGGACGAATGTGTCCTTGGTGGACACGGCGGCGATTCTGGAACATGCCAGCCCCAACGGCCTGACGGGTCGGGAGCTGTTTTACGAGCATGTGCATATGACTTTCGCGGGCAACTATGTCGTGGCGCGGGCGATCTTCGAGGCGTTGGGGGAACGGCTGACGGTGTTGAAGGGCCGGAGCAGCGGGGCCCCGTTGAGCGAGGCGCAATGCTCCGAGTCGCTGGTATTTACGCCCTATGATCAATACCGCATCGCAGACGAGATCCTCAATCAGAACCTCGTCAAGCCGCCCTTTACCGCTCAGGCCTATCATGCTGAACAGTTCGGCGAACTGACGAAACAATTTGAGCCGATGAAAGCGGCGAAAACACCCGAATCGCTTGCGGCATGTTCTGCGGCGTATCAGAAGGCGATCGGTGCCTCTCCCGGCGATGGGTATTTGAACTGGAAGTTCGGCCGTTTGCTGGCCGAGGAATTGGCCGACTATTCGGCAGCCGAGCGGCAGTACGAGATTGTTCTGTCGCGGTTTCCGCTGTTTCATCTGGCCATGACGGCGCGGGGTCAGATGCTTTTTCAACTCGGACGCAACGATGAGGCGGTGGCGCAGTTCCGCCGCGCGATTGAACTGCAGCCGTATCATTTCGATCCGCATTATCAATTGGCCCGAGTCCTGCATAAGCAGGGACAGATCGACGAGGCGATCGCCGAGTATCAGCAGACGCTGCGCTACCGGCCGGGTTATCCGACGGTCTATAATCCGCTGGCCGAGCTGCTGCAAAAACGCGGCCGAATCGAGGAGGCCATCGCTGTCTGCGTCGAAGGGACTTCGCTCCACCCGCAGGATGCGGTCCTGTTCTGTAATCTCGGCGTGCTGTTCGATAAGGCCGGCCGCTGGCAGGAATCGGCCCAGGCCTTTCGCAAGGCGATCGATCTGGCCCCCAACTCGGCCGACATTCGTCGGGTGGCCGATACGGTGATGCGCCGGCGAGGGAGCGGACCTTCGCGATAGGCCCGCGTCAGGGCGCGATCTGTTCCACGGATCCGAGTCGTACACGCGTGTGCGGATCGGCCGGTTCGACGATCTGCTTTGTGGGGGGCTCGGCGGCGAAGGCAACGCAGAATCCCGCAACGACAAACCCGATGCCCATCCATGTATTTCCGTTCATGACGATCTCCTTTTGAGATAGTAAGGCATCTTGGTTACCGCAGACGACGGAAGCGGTCGGGCGCCAGGCCGAAGACCCGCTTGAAGGTTCGCGAAAAGGCGAAAGCATCGGCGAAGCCCAGCTCGCGGGCGACCTGCTTGACCAGGGCATCGGGGTCGCGGAGCCGCTCGGCCGCGTGGTTCATCTTCCGCCGGATCAGGACCTGATGCGGGGTCTGTTCGTCGAAGCGGCGAAAGAGTCGGCACAGGTAGGCCGGATCGATGTGGCACTCCTCGGCGATCTGAGCCAGGTTGTCGAGGCGCGCGAAGTGTTCCTGGATATAGCGGCGGCACTGTTCGTAAGTGGCGTACGCCCGCGACTGGTCCTGCGAATCCGAAATTCCCCGCTCGGCGATTTTATACGACAGGTGTTCGAGAATGGCCGTACAGATCTGCGGGCTGTACCGTCCGCCCGACTTGCCGTTGGCGATCAGGTCCTCGAAGAGCCGCTGGATCTCGTCAATGGCGGAGACTTGAAGGAAGGTTCCCGGCGCAAGTTCCACCCCGGTCATCCTTTCTTTGGCCCGTGCTCCGGCAAAATCGACAAAGTATTTGACCATCGACTCTTTTTGATCTGTGGTGATCCGGTGCGGAATACCCGGCCCGTAGGTGAAGACCGATCCGGCCGACAGGGGGTGGCGGGTTCCGGCCAGAGTCAAAGTCCCTTGGCCGCGGGCCACGAACTCTATGGAGAAGAAGGGAAAATCGTCGCGGTCCACCCGGTAGTCCGGCAGGCACTGTTCCCGACCACCGGAGACGACCGACAACCGTTTGGAGCCGCCGCCGGCGCCCGGCAAAAGAAAGCGATTGACCTGCGTCACCTGTGACGCGAACAGGTCAGAGCCGGACAGGTTGTGCGAAGTCGGTTTCACGACAAGTCAATAAATGCCATGCCTTGGACAAAATTAGCCATTACCCTTTTGTTTTTATGCGTGTATAGTATAAACGATGGATACGGGAAAGTCAATATTGGATAGGGATGGATTTCGATCCTCCCAAACACATTCAATCAGCGAGACGAATATGACAAAGAAAACCAGTACGCAGAAAACCAACCTCCAGGCCCAGACGACGCTCAACAAGGATGACCAGATTGTCATCGCCGGCGCCGGCGGCTTCATCGCCGGGGCCCTGACGCGATACTTCCACGACCAGGGATTCACGCGGATCCGCGCGATCGACAAAAAGCCGCTGCCCGAATGGTACCAGCGGGTGCCGGGCGTCGAGTGCCTGTGCATGGACCTCAAGGACGAGGACAACTGCAAGCGGGCCTGCGTGGACGCCGTTGAGGTCTATAACCTCGCCGCGGATATGGGCGGGATGGGTTTCATCGAGC
>PMBP01000336.1 GCA_003152975.1 Phycisphaerales bacterium
GGGACGCGCTCCGTCGCGTCCGAATCTACGGCCCCGATCCCGATATACAACATCGGGACTCGAACAAAGTGAGCGGAGCGGGGCCCTCCAATCGGATATGACGGCGTAACACAAGAACGGAAGAAATCGAAAATTGAAAATTGGAAATAGAAAATTGGTTGCGGGGTTTACGCTGATTGAGCTGGTGGTCTCGTCGGGGATCGGGGCGTTCATCGCGGTGGTGTCGGTGGGGACGCTGCGGTCGGTGATCCAGGGCCGGCAGACCATCGAGCAGCACGCCAGCGCCTGCGAGGAGATCCGCTTCGCCGTCGAGCGGATCCGGCAGGACATGGCGAATTTCTACCGCGACAATTACTACGACAACATCAAGCTGGTGGGCGAGGTGGAGGAGACGCCGGCGGGTCCGTCGCCGTCGCTGACGATGCGGATCGTCTCGGGCAGCACGGCCCGCTACGGCCAGCCGGAGGGGGACGTTTACGACGTGCAGTATTATTCGATGGAGCAGGGCGGCAAGAAGTACCTGATGCGGCGGGTGTGCCCGGTGGTGAGTCTGCCGGAGCTGGAACAGACGCTGGCCGAACCGGGCGGGATTGTGTACGCGCTGGCGGAGAATATCGTGACTTTCACGGTCCAGTATTACAACGGCTACGAGTGGCTGGACCAGTGGCCCAAGGAACAGAAGTCGCTGCCGGAGATGATCCAGATCCTGGTCGTGGCGCAGATTCCGGGCGACGAAAATCTCAAACAGCCGATCGCCAAGACGCTGGTGGTGACTTTTCCGCGGGTGTCGCCGAACCTGAAGGCGACGCTGACGGAAGATGCGGCGACGGAATTTGAGGATGTTAACTCGTACACGATCGATTCGGGAACCTGACGAATTGACTATTGATTATTGGGAATGCGTGTGGATTTTCGGCGATTGAGAAGTTGATGCGAAACAAGGGTACGACAAGTTGTTGGGCCAAACGCGGCGGGCTGGTGTTGATCGGCGTGCTGTGGGTGATGGTGCTGCTGGACATGCTGGTGTTCGTGATCGCACGGACGAGCCGGCTGGACATGCGGATCAGTTTGTCGATGGAGGAGAAGATCCGGGGCAAGTGGGCGGGCCGCGCGGGCGTGGAGACGGGGATCGGGCTCCTGCTGGAGGACGAAAAGAGCAGCGACAGTCTGTTCGACCCGTGGGCGCTGAGCACGGCGGACACCAACAGCGTGCCGTTGGACGCGTGCACCTTCAGCATTTCGGTGATCGACGAGGCGGGCAAGATCAACATCAACAGCTCCACGAAAGAGCAGTTGATGGAACTGCCGGGGATGACCGACGAGATTTCCGACTGCATCCTGGACTGGCGTGACAGCGACGATGATGTCCGGGCCAACGGGGCAGAGAGCGCGTACTACTTGAACCTGCCGTATCCCTATCAGCCGCGAAATGGGGCCTTCAAGACGGTGCGGGAACTGTTGCTGGTCAAGGGCGTTACGCCACAACTGGTGTATGGGTATGGGAATATCGCGGAGACCACCTCCGAATACAACGCGGGGTGGGCCAATTACCTGACCTGCTACTCCTACGACAACAACAACGCCGCCGACGGTACCGCGCGGATCAACATTAATTCGGCCAGCGCCAGCCAACTGGAGCAGTTGGGGATTACGGCGGGCCAGGCGCAATGGATCGTACAGAACCGTTCGTACCAGGGTCTTGGGGGTCTGCTCAATAAGATCAGCGGGGGGACGGGATCGAGCGGCACTAGCACAAGCGGGCAACAGCAACAGGGCGGCGGCGGACAAGGTGGAGGACAGGGCGGCGGCGGCCAAGGCCGGGGCGGACAAGGCGGCGGTATGCAGGGTGGAGGCCAGGGCGGCCAGGGCGGACAAGGCGGCGGTGGGCAGGGTAGAGGGATGCAAGGCGGAGGTCAGGGCGGAGGTGGACAGGGTGGCGGCGGGATGCCGGGTGGTGGCGGTGGTGGTGGTGGTGGTGGTGGTGGTGGAAGACAATCAAATGCGGCGGGATTGATCTCGCCGTTCGGGGGGATAATGTCGTTTTTGTCGGCGTTGCCGGCGGCTCAAGGTCCCGGCGGTGGTGGCGGAGCTCCGGGCGGTGGCGGCACTCCAGGCGGTGGTCAGGGTGGCGGCGGTGGCGGACGCGGTGGCGGTCAGGGCGTTGGCGGTCAGGGTGGCGGTCGTGGCGGCGGCGAAGGCGGCGGCCGCGGCGGATTTGGCGGTGGACAGGGTGGCGGTCGCGGCGGATTCGGCGGCGGTCAGGGTGGAGGGCGCGGTGGCGAGGGCGGCGGTCGCGGGGGTCCTGGCGGTGGGCAAGGAGGCCAAGGTGGCCAAGGTGGCGGTCGCGGTGGCCAAGGCGGCGGTCCGGGTGGGCAAGGCGGTCCAGGCGGTCAGGGCGGCGGACGACCCGGCGGTGGACCGGGCGGCGCTGGTGGCATGGGGGCCGGCGGAGTCACGGGTGGAACCGCCGGCGGCACGGGCGGCAATACGCAGTCCGAACCGCTGGATCTGGATACCTTTTACAAGATCGCCGACAAGATCACGACCAGTACGCGGTCGAAAATCCGCGGGCGGGTGAATATCAATACGGCGCCGCTGGCGGTGCTGACGGCGCTGCTGGAGGGGCGGCAGGAGGTGGCGCAGGATATTATCGCGTATCGCGAGAGCCAGATGAACGGGATCGCGAGTCTGGCGGACCTGAAAGACGTCAAGTCGGTCGATCTGGACTTGGCCAAGAAGTTCATCGACTATGTTACCACGCGGTCGAGCGTGTACACGATTCGGGTGGTGGCCACGACGACGACTTCCGGCGGACAGTATGAGACGCAGGCGGTGGTCGATCGGGCCCTGAACCCGGTGCAGATTCTATATTATCGAGAAGGGGCCGGTCATTGAAAGGTAAACTGAGTCAATCAAAACCGGATGTGGCGATCGCCGTGTCGGGCGGCCCGGGAACGGGCCAGCCATACCGTGGAGTGGCGTTGTGTCGCCTGGGCGGCCGGGTGGAGGTGGTCGAGCGGCGGCGGGCGGGCGGCGAAACCAACGGCCTGGCGGAACTGACGAAGGTGCTGGCGGCCAAGGCACGGGCGGCGGGCGGTATCGAGGATGCTGCGGCGCCGGTGGCCGGGGCGCTGGTCATCAGCGGTTCGTCGCTGGCGACCTTCCGGCTGGAGGTTCCGGATGTCCGGAACAGCCAATTGGCGTCGATCATCCGGATGCAGGTCGAGTCCAAGTTGCCGATCGCGTCCGACCAGATCCGATTGGCGTGGCGCCGCGACGGCAGCACGGAGAAAGGGCATGCGTGCACGGTCATCGCGGGGCGGGCGTCGCGGTACGATGGGCCGATGCTGGCGGCGCGGCAGGCGGGGCTGACGGCGGCGGTGCCGGACTGGGAGGCGGCGGCGCGGGCGTGGGGCCTGGATGCGGCGGTGACGGGGCGAAAGGTCGTGCTTCACCTGCGGGCAGCCTCGACGGCGGCGATGCTGATTGAGGGGGGGCGGCTTCTGGACGCGGTGAACCTGGACGCGGGGATGGAGGATTTCGGGCGGGCCGCGGAGGCGGGCGAAAAGCTGCAATTGTATATACACGATCTATGGAATACACTGGCGCGGTTCGGCGCGGCGCAGATGCCGGAGGTGTTGGTGGCGGCGCGGGAGCACGGGGAGGCGATCGCGGCGCTGCTGAAGGAATCGGGGATTGAGTCGAAGGCGGCGTGGCCGAATTTGTCGATTTCGGGCGGGACGGATCCGGAGGACGATCCGCGGGACTACATTGAGGCGATCGGTGGCGCGGCGCTGGCGATGGGTCCGGCCGAAGAGCGGCTGGACCTGATGGCGGCGCACCCCGACCTGCAGCCGGCCCGCAAGCCGCTGGTGACGATGGCGACGGGGGTGGCGCTGGCGGCGGCCCTCCTTGCGGCGGTGATCTTTCTGGTGGCGGCGCGGAAGCTGGACGAGGCGTCGTACGCCAAGCTGCAGGACGACCGGATCGCGCAGTTGGTGCGGGTTCAGGACCTGCGCAGGCTGGTGGCCAAGGAACGGCCGGACCTGCTGGATTTGCTGACGAAGGTCAACGAGTCGCTGCAATCGGGGATGTTGCTGGAGAGTTTCAACTTCCAGAAGGGCAAGCCCGTGACGATTTCCAGCTTCGCGTCGAGCTACGAACAGGCGTACAAATTCCAGGCGGAGCTGGGGACCAAGGCGGGAATCAGCGAGGTGAAGATGCTGGACCCGACTTTCGACGATCGGCGGAACCGGGTGAATTTCAAGGTCACGCTGGCGTATTATGGTTTTTGCAAGAGCAAATAAAGTGAGAAAAGCGTGAAAAGTGAGAAAGGTGCGAAAAGCGGCCAAGTCGAACATGCGGCAAGATTCGGGACTTTCGCGGGAATGACAGGGCCGGCACAAAGAAGAAAGACCGGGATTGGAATCGAATGAAGGCATTCAACGAACGCGATATACGTGCGATCTAGATCGGGGTGGTTGGTCTGGCGGCGATCGGGTTGTATTTTCTGGCCGGTCCGTGGCTGAGCGAATGGCAGAAGCTGCGGGTGGAGATTGCGGCGGGGAAAGAGCGGCTGGACCGGGTGGCGGTGGATGGAGAGGGGACGCTTCCGGCCGAGCAGCTCAAGCTGATGAGCGCGGTGCCGAAGGTCGAGATGCCGGCGGACGAAAAGAAGCAGGGCACCCAGTTCCGCGACGCGTTCACCGGGCAGCTCCAGAAGGCGGGGATCCGGGCGCGGAGTCTGCAATACCTGGCGGCCAAGAAGATCGCCGGGGCGGGCTATCGCACGCTGCGGCTCCAGGGGCGGGGCCGGTGCGAGTTGCCGCAGATGCTGAACCTGCTGGGGTCGCTCAACGAAAATCCGTACTTTGTGGGGGTGGAAGAGCTTGATATGAAGCCCGACGCGCGGAACCGCAACGAGCTGGAATTTTCGATTACGGTATCGACTTTTGCCAAGTGAGAGAAGGATATAGGATCTAGGGATTAGGATATAGAAAGGCAGAAATAAAATCGATCCGGCTTTCGCCGGAATGACGCGATTGATTCGGATACCTTGAGGTTTGAAGGGATAAACGATGGGCGAGAAAGTGAAAATCTGGTTGAAGCGACTGCCGATCGGCACGGGGTTGGCGCGCATCCTGTGGATCGCGACGGGCGTGTTGCTGGCGGGGACGGTCGTCAACGGCGCGCGGTACGCGATCCGGTACGGGTCGATTCCGACGGTGACGGAGACGACGGTCGAAAAGAGCAAGCTGGACGACGCGACGACGAAAAAGCTATTGTCGGCGGGCCAGGAGCGGATCGGCGGCCTGCAGAAAAAGCACCCGTTCGCGCCGCCGGCGAACAAGCCCAATCCGCCGGTGTGCGTGGGCATCTTCGGACCGATGGCCATCATCGGCGACCGGGGATATTTGGTGAACGAAAGCGTCAACGGGGCCAAGATTCTCCGGATCAACTCGACCGAGGTCGTGATCGAGTGGGAAGGCAAGGAGATGTCGCTGGTTCCGTTTGCGGCGGAGAATGCCTCGCAGCAGTCGGGGCCTTCGCGGGATCAGGGCCCCCAACCCCAGCCGGCGCAGCCGCAGCCGGGACAGGCGACGGCCGTTCGAGTGGACGGCGGCGGGGACCGGCCGATGGGCGGACCGCCGACGGACCGATTCCAGTTTCAGCCGACGCCGGAGATGCGCAAACGCATGGAGGAGATGCGCGACCGGTTTGAAAATGCCTCGCCGGAAGAGCGGGATCGGATGCGGCAGGAGTTTCGACAGAACCGCGGCGACATGGGCGGAATGGGCGGCGGGCCGGGGGGAATGAGGGGGGGGTAAACATTTTCTATTGTCGATTTTCAATTTTCAATTTAATTTCACCACCAAGGCACCAAGACACAAAGGAATTGGAAATTGGAAATTTGAGATTTGACATTGGATAAAACGAATCGTTTTCTGGTGATTGGATGAAAAGAATGGGCCACAGAGAAACACAGAGAATTTGGATTGACTATTGAATAGTGATTATTGACTATTTGGAAAACGAAGAAGTTTTCGGCGTTTGGGACGATCTTGAAATCGAAGTGAAGTCGAAACGGGTTTTGTCGCAGGAGACATGACGGTGAAATCAGTATATACGGTGGTGGCGCTGGTCGGGATCGGGCTGATGATTACGGGCGTGGCGGTGATGTCGCAGGAGCCGAAACCGGCGGGAGGCGGGGCACCGGCTGCGGCCGCGGCGCCAGCGTCCAAGCCGGAAACGCCGGCAGCACCGGCGGCGACGGACAAGCCCGCGGAGAAACCCGCCGGCAAACCGCAAGAGGGCGCGACGGCCGAGAAGCCGGCGGACGAGGATGCGGCCAAGCCGGCCGGCGAATCCAAGCCCGCCGACCCCAACGCGCCGAAAGCGGGCGAAGAAAAACCGTGGTCGCTGGACGAGCTGGAAAAGGTCCCGACCACGCCGCTGACGCCGGGCGAGCCGATGGAGTCGGTGAACCTGAACAATGTCGAGATGCGGATCATCCTGCAGAAGCTGGGCGAGTGGACGGGCAAGCCGATCATTCCCAGCAACGACGAGGTGATGAAGCAGCGGATCACGATTTATGCCAGCCAGCAATTGCCGCGAAGCTCGGCGTTGACGCTGGTGTATGCGGCGCTGCGATCGCGGGGGATCATCGCCGAGCATTACGACGACAAGATCATTCTCAAGCCCATCGCGCAGGCACGGCAGGGATATATCCCCACGGTGTCGGCCTCCGAGCCGCTGGTGAAGTTCGCCGACAAGTCGCAGATCGTGGAGAAATTTTTCCGCCTGCAGAACTACAGCCCGACGCGGCTGGTGGAGGTGATTTCGCCGCTGATCGCCGATTATGGACACATCACCGCGCTGGAGAACACGCGGGACATCGTGGTGATCGATACGGTGGAAAACCTGATCCGGATCGAGCAGATCATCAAGCAGCTTGATGTCCCCGAATCGGAGAAGGTGGTCGAGCAGGTCTTCGAGATCAAGAACACCGACCCGGGCGAGATCGTCCAGGTGCTGCAACTGATCCTGACCGATTTGAAGGGCGGCAAGACCCGGACTCGCGGGCAGGGCGGACAGCAGACGCAAGCGGAAGCGCCCAAGGCGCAGGCGGCGCAGGGGCAACGAAGCGGAGCGCCCGGGGCCAATGCCAACCCGGCGCCGTCTGTGACGATCCCGTCGGACACGGTTCCGATCAAGCTGATCGCGATGCCCAAGCAGGGCTGGGTCATCGCGCGGGGCACCAACGAAGATATCGACCTGGTGGACGAGTGGATCAAGAAGCTGGATATTCCGGAGACGGTGCCGACGGGGCAAACGGTGGTTCCGGTCAAGTTTGTCGATCCTCGGGAAGTGGCGACCATCATCGGGAACGCCCTGCAGGACATGCCGGGGGATGTCAAGGCGAACATCGTGGTGCAGGCGCTGAGCCAGTCCAAGCAGGTGGTGATCTTCGGCAGCGAAGAGAACCGCAAGATGGTCGAGCGGCTGATCGCGGAAGTGGATCTGCCCAGTCAGAATATATATTCGCAGAAGACCTTCACGCTCAAGCACGCCGATCCGGACCAGATCAAGACGAATATCGATGCTTTGTTTGATGGGTCCTCCAGCAGTTCCAGCAGCAGTCGGGGCTTCGGCGGCGGCTTCGGCGGCTTCGGCGGCGGCTTTGGCCGCAGCAGCATTAGCGCCGACCAAGTGGTCAAGACGATTTCGTACCCGACGCAAAAGCAGGTGACGGTGATCGCGTCGGAGGAAAACCTCAAGAAGATCGCGGACCTGATCGAGAAGCAGTGGGACATTCCGCTGGATATCACCAAGGACCAGTACCGGCTGATCACGCTGAAAAACTCCGACCCGGTGCAGATGACGGATTTGCTGACGAAGCTGTTTACGGCCGAAAGCACCGGCAGCGGCAACAGCAACCTGATCCGGATGATCTTCGGAGGTAGCGGCAGCGAAGACGAAAAGAAGAAGATCGTCGGATCGCTGTATGGGATGCTGACCTTTGAGGCGGTGCCGGGGACCAAGAAGCTGATCGTGATCAGCAAGATCCCCGAAGCGTACGAGGTCATCGAGAAATTAGTGGTTAACCTGGACCGCGAGGAGAAGGCCGAAGTGCCCACCGTGGTCACGCTGAAGTACGCCGACGCCGAGGACCTGTGCGAACAGCTCAACGCGATGCTCAACGAGGCGGGAACGACATCGACGATCCGTCGGAGCATCCGGGGGTTGACGACCTCCACTGCGTCCTCCACAAACGCGTCGCAGGGCACCGCCAGCAGTATTTCGTCGGGGCAGGAGACCAATGCCGAGATGATCACGCCGTGGTGGAACCGCGCGCGGACGACGACCGACAAGGCGATGCCGACCAGCAACCTGATCGGGCAGGTACGGTTCGTGCCGGTACACCGGAGCAAGGCGATCATGATCCTGTCGCCGCCGGAATACCTGCAAGACCTCAAGCAACTGATCACCGATCTGGACAAGCCGGGGATGCAGGTGATGGTCAAGGTGGTGATTATCGAAGTGAACCTGAAAAAAGCGACCTCGATCGGCGTGCAGTTGGCCTCGGATCCGTCGGCGTTCGGGACGCTGGGCGTCAATGCGGTTTCGGCCCTGACCACCCTGTCGAATGGCAGCACCGGTCGGGACTATACGCTGACCGGGGGCACAAACACCGCGGCGCCGAATGTGACAGCCCCGACGGGATCGACGCAAGGTCTGGGCAGCGTGACCAGCGCCAACATCAGTGTCCTGGTGGATCTGCTGGTCGAACACGCCAACGGGCGGGTGCTGAACCAGCCGACCTTGTGGACCAAGGACAACGACGAAGCGACCTTTATCAAGGGCGAAAAGATCGCTTTTACCGGGGGTACCGTCAATACCAGCACCGGATCAACACAGTCCATCAGTTATGACGATGTGGGTCTGACGCTGAAGGTTCGGCCGAATATTACTCCCGAGAAGGCCGTGGACATGACCGTGTATCTGAATATCTCCCAACTGGAGCTGGAAAATATCAACGGGCAGCGGGCCCGGAAGAACTTAGACACCACGACGCACATGATCATCAACAACGGCCAGTCGATCATGTTGGGCGGAATCCTGTACCAGAACAACGAAGAGACGCAGCAGAAGGTGCCGCTGCTGGGGGATGTCCCACTTCTGGGCGAGTTGTTCAAGCACAAGCGGACCGAGGTGACCAACAGCGAACTACTGGTGTTCGTGACCCCGTATGTCATCGATGACAAAAAACTCGAGGCGATTCCGGCAGATCCGGATCAGCAGCCGCTGGAGGATTCCCGGGCCAAGCTCAAGACCACGCTGGAGCGGCTCAGAGACTCGTTGGACGAGGTGCTGGGCAAGCCGTATGAGCCGGCCGAGAAGGATTCGGAGAAGTCCGACACGGCGGCCGATGAGAAGGCCGACAAGACCAACGGCGAAAAGGCCGATGATGCGGCCAAGGACAAGGCGCCCTTGACCACGGACAAGACGGTGGGCCCGACGGCGTTGAAGGATTGAAAATTGGATATTTGAAATTTGAAATTGCCGTAATCGGCGGTTTTTATCGAGATTGACGGTATTTCATAATCGAAAGGGTCGGGGCCAAAACGGCACCCGGCCCTCTTTTTTTGGGGGGAAAGGTGTTGACAACCGGCGGAAGGGCCCTATATTGGGCGGTTTACATGGGCAAGANNCGCCGACAATCAAGAGAATCTATGTAGGAGAATGACAGTGAAAGCGTTGTCTGCACTTGGCGGTCGAACCGGAACCTGGATGATCGTGGCGGGCCTTTTGGTCCTGCTGAATGCCCCGCTGGCGATGGCCGGCGAGGCGGACCTGGTATTGCCGGACCTGAGTTCCCAAACCTTCTTGGGGATCGACGGTCATTCCCTGCTGCTGGGGGGGCTGGTCATCTGCGTATTCGGGATGTTGTTCGGACTCGTTCAATACATGGCGATCCGCAAGCTGCCGGTGCACGCGTCGATGCGGGAGATCAGCGAGCTGA
>PMBP01000273.1 GCA_003152975.1 Phycisphaerales bacterium
TGGGCCAGGCCGTGCAAATATCCCAAATCCTTCTCTGGAATGCCCCATGCCCCTTTCCCCAGCGACCACGGAAGCAGCAGGGCGTCGTGATACACCAGACTGAACAGCGGCACCGGTATTCCCATCGCCGGCCCGTGTCCGGGATCGGGATCCAGCGCAAAGGGCCCGTGATGCACCAGGTCCAGGTGCGGGATCGCCCAGTCAGCCGGCTCTTCGGAGCTGATCACGCCGACCCGCGAGCGGATGAAATCGAAACAGTCGCCCCGATTGACCAGGCACTGGGCCCGCGTGACCGGATGCTCGGGGTTGTAGCACTCGTCCGGCGACACCACGGAAAAGACGTCCAGATACGCCCCGCGAACCTTGACGCCGTGTTGAAGTATTTCCGAATAGTTTTTCACCACATGTCCCGGCGCCAGGGATGAACACAGGATCGTCTGTTTTCCCCCGTACCAGGTGCTGCCAAACCACCGGTTGCCGTTTTCCTCCAGGATCGCATGCCGCTCCTGATACGACTTGGCGTCGAGGTAGTAGTCGCGATACTGGTCGTGCAACGCGAACACAAAGCCGATGTCCTCGCAGGTCTGTGCCAGGTCCTTGAGTCCCTCCCATCCGCCGGCGTCCGGGCTTGGCGGCAGGATGTCCGGGTGCAGGTTGTCGTATCCGCGAAAACCCCACCCGTCCAGATGGACATACGCCCGGCCGATTCCGGCCTTGACCAGCTCGCGCAACTGTCGGGCCGTTTCGTCAAACCGGACAATATAATGATTTTTCGCCGGATCTTCCTTGTTGAAGTAACTCGACTCCGGCTGGATATGCGTCAGGGCGCCGGTGTGAATGACGGGCGATCCGATCAGCCGCTCGACGATCGGGCTGCGGGCGATCTTTTCCTTCAGCGAAACAAACGCCCCCGCCTCGATGACCTGCCGCCGATATCGCTTGGCCAGCGCGACATAATTGCCCTTGCGAACAAAACACAAGCGAGCCCGCCGGGGATAATTCATTTTCCCCAGCGAATGAACCCATCGCGTCCCGATCCGCGTGGGGCCGCCCGCCGGATGCGAAAAGTGGCAGCCGCCGTCGGCGGGCGTCTCCAGAATGACCATCGCTGCCGAATCGCCTTTCTGATAACCCCACCACGGCATGTACAATCCCCGGCCGTAACTGAGGGTATCGTACAGATACACCTTCTTGGGCCAGTCCCTCGGCAGCAGCATCCCCTGCATGAACGGCACCACGGTGGCGTCCACCTCGGCCGGCACAAAGGCCCCTGGCCACAGGCACTCTTTGACGGCCGCCTTGTCTTCGTCGGCGATCAATTCGCAAACGAGATCTTCATCGCTACCCTGCAGGCAGATGAACAATTGAAGACGAACCTCGACGGGTTTGTCCTGGTGGACGAATTCGGTGAGCCGGATTTTCACGCCGGTCTTGAATCCCGTTTCATAGGGGGCGATCTCGATCTTTTTGGCGTCGGCCAGCCGCAATGCGATCGTCTGGCCTCCAAGCCCCGCCGTCAAATCGCCCGCAGTCGAACCCTCCATCGACCACACGGTGTTCTGATCTTTCACCTGGATCGCAAGATCGCTCGAGCGGATCGAAACCGTCAGTCGCTGACCCTGAAGGATCCATTGATCGGCGGTCTGTTTGACCTCGACCTTTGGACTGCCCCAATCGATTTGCGGCGCCTCCGCCGCCAAACAGGATACAATGCTTACCGCAAAACAAAACGAAATTCGTTCAATTTGGAACATGATACCTCCCCACGACTCTTCAGATCGTTTTTCTCTGCCTGGATGATTTCGTTGACATGCCAAGCGTAATTACACGATGACGCTCGAAGAGTCAAACGGATTTCGCCCCCATTTTCGGAATCATCGTATCCTGTTGATGGGAGGGGCATAGCCCTGATCCGGTCCCGGATTTGACTCGAATTGAATTTGACAGTCCCGCCCCACACTTGTACAATTTCATCTGCAAGGTGTCGGTCGGAGGGTCTTTGGCCAAATCGAGGCCCGGCCGCCCGGATAAAGAGACCGGAGCATTGATTTAGGAGTATCTGGCATGTCATCCAATCAAACCGCATTGTCCCGTCGTGATTTCTTGCGCAAATCATCCCATATCGCCGCCGGAGCGGTTGCGGTCACCGCGTTGACCTCCTGTGCTACTCCATCCTCCCCTCCATACGCCGCTCCGATTCAGGGCAGGGTCATCGGCGCCAATGATCAGATCACCATGGCCTTCATCGGGATCAACGGCCGGGGCAGCAACCTGATCGACGGATTCTCCGCCATCAAAGGCGTGCGGGTCAAAACCTTCTGCGACTGCGACGAAAAAGTCCTGAATCGGCGGGCCGACGAGTTCGAAAAGAAGACCGGCAAACGCCCGGTGACCGAGTACGACCTCCGCAAGGTCTTCGAAGACAAGGAAATCGACGCGGTAGCGATTGCCATGCCGAATTTCTGGCACGCCCTGGGGACCATCTGGGCTTGTCAGGCCGGCAAGCATGTGTATGTCGAAAAACCCTGCTCGCACAATATCTTCGAAGGCCGCAAGATGATCGAGGCCGCCCGCAAGTACAACCGCTTCGTCGAGGTCGGCTTCCAGAACCGCAGCATCAAAAATGTCCACTCTGCGATGGAATTCCTGCACAGCGGCAAGATCGGCCGGATTTATATGGCCCGCGGCCTGTGCTTCAAACCCCGCGATGATTTCAAGAAATTCCCTGATACCCAGCCGCCGAAGGAGCTGCACTGGGATCTCTGGGTCGGCCCGGCCGAGATGTACCCCTACAATGAAGGCAAGTGTCACTACAACTGGCACTGGCACTGGAACACCGGCAACGGCGACACCGGCAACCAGGGCCCGCACCAGTTCGACATCGCGCGCTGGGGCCTGGGCAAGAGCGAGCACCCGCTGACCGTCGGCTCGGTCGGCGGCTACTTCGGACCGCCCGCGTCGCAGGAAACGCCCGACACGCACAGCTCGATCTTCGAGTACGCGGACGGCACCCTGTTCGAGTTCGCGACGCGCGGCGAGTACACGAACGACGAGGGCACGCAGCGCATCGGCAACCTCTTCTACGGCACGAAGGGCTGGGCCTGGATCGACGGTGACGGGCGCAAGTGGCAGAGCTACCTCGGCCGCAAGAACGAGAAGGGCCCCGGCTCCGAGGCCCCGCCGGCGCAGGGCGGCAGCGACCCGAACGTGCTCACCAGCCAGGAGTCGTCCCACTACGCGAACTTCGTCGACGCGATCCGAGCGAACGACCCGAAGAAGCTCACCTGCGACATCGAGGAGGGCCACCTGTCCGCCTCGCTCGCGCACCTCGCGAACATCGCGTACCGGGTCGGCCGCAAGCTGAAGTTCGACGGCAAGAGCGAGAAGTTCGTCGGCGACGCCGAGGCCGACAAGCTGCTCACGCGCACGTACCGCTCGCCGTACGCGATCCCGGAGAAGGTGTAGGTGACCCGGGACGCGCTGTGAGCTGGCCGTGACGCCTTTCGTCTGGCCGCAGCGGGTCGAGGTGGTCGACTCGCACACCGAGGGCGAGCCGACGCGGGTCGTGATCGACGGCTGGCCGCTGCCCGAGGGACGCACCATGGCCGAGCGCCGTGCGTTCCTGCTGCGCGAGCAGGACCGCCTGCGGCAGGCGGTCGCGTGCGAGCCGCGCGGCCACGACGCGATCGTGGGCGCGCTGCTCACGCCGCCGGTGGCGGCGGGCTCCGCGGCCGGCGTCGTCTTCTTCAACAACGCGGGCGCGCTCGGCATGTGCGGCCACGGGCTGATCGGCGTCGCGCGCACGCTCGAGCACCTGGGCCGCCTCGCACCGGGGCCGCTGCGCATCGACACGCCCGTGGGGACGGTCGCCGCCGAGCTCGGGCCCGACGGTGCCGTGACGATCGAGAACGTCCCGGCTCACTGCGAGGCGCGCGACGTGGTGGTCGACGTCCCCGGGGTCGGCCGCCTCAGCGGGGACGTCGCGTGGGGAGGCAACTGGTTCTTCCTGAC
>PMBP01000301.1 GCA_003152975.1 Phycisphaerales bacterium
CCCTATCGCTTCAAGCCCGACAGCTACGCCCGATACTATCAACACACCGCCGCCGCAATCCTGCGAGCCGACCCCGAGGCCCGCGTCGGCGGCCCTGCCCTGGCCGGCGTTCGCTCTCCGATCCTTCCGGCCCTTCTGGATCGATGTCAGTCCGGCCCCGTTCCGTTGCACTTCGTCTCCTGGCATATCTACAGCAGCGATCCGAAGGCTGTCCGCTCGACGATCGATTATGTCCACGACCTTCTCAAGAAATATCCGGACCTGAAACCCGAAACCATCCTCGACGAGTGGAACATGGACCTGATGAACCCTTCCCTCGATCCCCGCTTCCAGCCCTGTTATATCGCCGAGACCGTTTGGCAAATGATCGACGCCGGCCTGGACTATTCCTGCTATTACCACATCCGCGATTGGTATGTGTCGTACGAGACCTTTGTTCGTTTCATGTCGCCGCAAGGTACGGCCTTCATGACCCGCTGGTGGAATCGTATGCCGCAGTTTGACGGCCTGTTTGACTTCCAGAACAATGTCCGGCCGGCTTATTTCACATTCAAGCTGCTCTCGCGTCTTGGCGGCCAGCGCATTGGCCTGACCTCTTCGTATCCGGATATCCACGGGTTTGCGTCCTTCGATGAACAGCTCCGGATGTTTAATGTCATGCTCTGGAATTTTTCAAACTCGCCGGTCGATTGCGAAGTGTCCTTTGAAGGTCTTCCCCAGACCCTGCGCCTCCGTCACCGTGTTCTGGATGCGCAAACCACCAGCGGTGATGAGAACGCCCGCCTGCGTCCCGATCCATTTCAAACGGTCGAAAAGGGGGACTATAGATTTCCGATAAAGCTCGATCCGTACAGCATCCATTCTTGGACCTTGGAGTGAAAGACCAACACCGATCCAAGTTCAAGACAAGGTAAATGATGTATCCGAGGTGCGTCAGTCGCGGATTGTGGTAAACTATTCATGTATAGCTTTGAGGAGTCCAGGGGAATACAAACGGGATGGGTCTGACAGGCCCCAATCTTCTGAGAAAAAGAAAACCGGATGGGCGAATGAACATGAGGCAATGGGTTATGATCGTCTGGATCGGCGGCTGGTTGGCGGCTTGCGGCTCGGCCGATATAGTCAACCGAGAAACTTTCGTATTCAAGGGGGCGACGGGCTCAACTGCTATCCAGTCGCTCAATGGCGAGGTGTGGATGCTGGCCCCGGATCCGCAAAATATCGGGATGGAGCAGAATTGGTTTAATGCCCCGACGCCCGAGGCGAAAAAGACCAAGGTCCCCTGGATCATTCAGGACGCATTTCCGGGGTACCACGGTGTCGCGTGGTATTGGCGAGATTTTACGGCCCCGGCCAATCCCCACCTGCGCGGGCGGACTCTTTTGCGGTTCTGGCAGGTGGACTACAAGGCCGATGTCTGGCTCAATGGCCAGTCGGTGCGAGGGCACGAGGGGGGAGAATCGCCGTTTACGCTGGACATCACCGAGGCCGTCAAACCCGGCGTGGTCAACCGTCTGGCCGTGCGGGTCCTCAATCCCAGCATCAGCCGATCGACGGCATCGTGCTCAACGAAACGGCGCATCGGAACAAGGTCCTTCCATATGGTCCGGGTTCAGCATGGGATCAGGGCGGGATTCTGGACGATGTGGAGTTGCTGGTGGTGCCGGCGGTCCGGGTGACGGAGGTGTTTGTGCGGCCGGACTGGCAAACAGGCGACATCCGTGTCCAGATCGGCATTGGCAATGCCTCCGAGCCCGCAACGGGACGACTTCAGTGCGCCGTCGCCTCCGCGGCCGGTGGCCAGACCTTCCTTTCGGGGCGGATCGACCGCGCGATCCCGGCCGGCCAGTCGCGGATCGAAACCCAACTGCATGTGGACAATCCGCGGCTGTGGGACCTGAGCGATCCGTTCCTGTATCGGTTGACGGTCCGGCTTGGGGCCGAGGGATCGGATTCCTTCGACGAGCAGTCGGTGCGTTTTGGATTTCGGGATTTTCGGGTTTCAAATAGTGCCTTTCGGCTCAACGGAAAACGGATTTTCCTGCGGTCGTCGCATACCGGCAATTGCTGCCCGATCGGCCTGGAGATGCCGCATGACCCGGATTACCTGCGGCGCGATCTGATCAATGCCAAGTTCATGCGGTTCAACGCCATCCGCTTTATTTCCGGGGTGGCGAAGCGCTATCAACTGGACCTGTGCGACGAGATCGGGCTGATGGTGTACGAGGAGTCGTATGCCGGATGGTGCATGGCGTACTCGCCGAAGTTCGATTCGCGGTTCGACGAATCGGTTCTCGGGATGATCCGGCGGGACCGCAACCACCCTAGCGTGGTGATGTGGGGGTTGCTCAACGAGACTCCTGATGGGCCGGTGTTTCAGCATGCCGTGGGCCTGCTGGGGGCCGTGCGCGAGCTGGACGATACGCGGCTGGTGATGCTCAACAGCGGACGCTGGAATTTCAACAACAGCGTGTCGGGCATCGCGTCGTGGCAGAACGCCGATCGCGTCGATCCGTGCGTGAACTTCAACACCACGCGCGAGCCGGTCAGGGCACTGGGGATCACATGGGCGCCGGGCCAGATGGCGTTTCATCCCGGCCGGGACGGGGAGTATGCGGCGGTACGATGGACCGCGCCGGCCGACGAGAAGGTGGAAGTGGCCGCCGTTTTTTCCAGCATCGTCGAGCGGGCGACGACGGATGTCCATGTGCTGCACAACGGCCGGGCGGTGTACGACGGCCTGATCAACCTCAAGGACGCCGGGCGGGAGCAGAAATGCGGTTTGCCGATCGAGGTGCGCAAAGGCGACCGGATCGATTTTATCTGCGGCTATGGCAACGGGGAATACGGCGCCGACACCACGGCGCTGGCGGTAACGATCAAGACTGCGGGGGGCAAGACCTTCGACGCGGCGGCGGAATTTTCCGGCGGGCAAAATCCCAACAGCGTGTGGAGCTACGGCCAACTGGCTCCCGGGCCGACCCCGAATGCCGAATCGTTCCGATTATTCCCTGTGGGACGCGTTGAGAAACGGCAGGGGATGGTGAGCAATCCGGGGTCGAAGGCATGGGAGGATATTCTCGACGATCGACATCCATATCAGCGGGTCCCGCATACGGCCGACATTATCCGATCGCTGCGAACGATGCGGGGCGCCGACGAAGCGATGCCGCTGTTCATTTCCGAGTACGGCATCGGCAGCGCCTGCGACCTGATGCGGCTGGTGAACCTCTACGAGCAGGCGGGCAAACCCGAGGTCGAGGATGCCCGGCTGTATCGATCGTATCGGGACCAGTTTCTGGCCGACTGGGAGCGGTGGAAGATGGCCGAGGCGTTTGCCCGGCCGGAAGATTTTTTCGCGCAGAGCAATGCCCGGATGGCCGGCCAGCGGCTGCTCGGCCTCAACGCCATTCGGTCCAATCCGGCGGTGGTCGGCTTTAGCCTCACCGGTACGCTGGACCAGGGAATGACGGCGGAGGGGCTTTGGACGACCTTCCGCGAACTCAAGTCCGGTACGGCCGACGCGATGTTCGACGGGTTTGCGCCGCTTCGGTGGTGCTTGTTTGCCGAACCGGTCAATGTCTATCGCAATACGCCGGTGCGTCTGGAGGCGGTGCTGGCCAACGAGGATGTCCTGGCGCCGGGAGATTATCCCGTAATCCTTCAAGTGGTCGGCCCGCAAAACAATCGGGTTTTCGAGAAGAAGATTACCGTGACGATTCCCGGCCGGGCCGCCGGATCGGATAGCGAGCCGCCGATGGCGCTGCCGGTCTTCTCCGAGGATGTTGTGATCGATGGATCCGGGGGGAAATACCGTTTCACGGCGACCTTCCAGCGCGGGGCAGCGGCGGCGGGAGAATGCATGGAATTTTTTGTCGACGATCCGGCCTCGATGCCGCCGGTGGAGACGGAGGTTGTGATCTGGGGCGACGATCCGGGTCTGCCCCAATGGCTCGCCGATCGAAAAATTCCATCGCGGCCCTTTTCCCCGGCCCAGCCGCGGACGCGGGAGGTCATCCTGGTTTGCGGCAAAGCGCCGGCTCCGGGCGGGGCTGCCGCGTTCCGTCCGCTGCTGGAGCGGATCGCCCGGGGATCGACGGCGGTCTTTCTGTGCCCGGAGGTTTTCTCCGATGGCAAGAGCAATGTGGCCTGCCTTCCGCTGAAGAACAAAGGGTCGCTGGTCGGCTTGCCCTCCTGGTTGTATCACAAGGAGGATTGGAACAAGAAGCACGCGATCTTCGAGGGGTTGCCGGCTCCGGGGCTGATGGATTATACATATTATAGGGAAATATTGCCGGATATCGTTTTCGCCGGGCAGGATCCGCCCCTGGAGGCGGTCGCCGGCGCGATCAACGCCGCGATCGGGTATTCCTCCGGCCTGCTGGTGGCGGTGCATCGGTTCGGAGAGGGCAAGTTTGTTTTGAATACCCTGCAGATCCGGCAAAACCTGGGCTCCCATCCGGTGGCCGAGCGATTGTTGCGAAACCTGTTGCGATATGCCGCCGCAGATTCAAAAAATCCCTTGGTTCCCTTGCCGGCCGACTTCGCCCAACAACTCAAAGCGGATGAAATGGATTTAATATGGTTTGAAAAGGGGAAATCAAACTAAAGGAGACCCGGTTATGACAATGTCAAAATTCCGCATACCTTTGCTTTATGCCGTCCTTGCCGGCTGTCTTTCGGGTCGAGCGTCGTCGGCCGATTCGACGCCGGTTGAGAGTGTCCCGCGGGACATGGTTGTGTGGTACAGCAGGCCGGCCCAACAATGGCTGGAGGCGATGCCGATGGGCAACGGCCTGATGGGGGCGATGGTCTTTGGCGGCATTCAAAACGAGCGGATTGCGCTGAACGAATCGTCGTTCTGGTCCGGCCGCCCGCACGACTACAACAATCCGGATGCGTTAAACTACTTTTCACAGGTCCGCGACCTGGTGTTCGCCGGGAAATTCGCCGAGGCCGAGAAGATGGCCGACGAGCACTTTTACGGCATTCCCGCGGCTCAGCAGGCGTTTGAGCCGTTGGGCGATCTGCTGCTTTCCTTCGAGGGCGCCGAGAAGGCCGATGAGTACCGCCGCGAACTGGATATGGAAACGGGTGTGGCGAAGATCACCTATCGCGTCGGCGATGCGCGGTTTGCCCGCGAGGTATTTGTTTCGTATCCGGACCGCGTGATGGTCGTGCGAATCACGGCCGACAAACCCGGCCGTGTCTCGGTTCAACCGCAGTTCAAGAGCCCCTATCTGGATACGACGACGGCCAAGCCGGGCAAGCTGCTGATGGAGGGATGCTGGAAGGGCCCGATCCCGGGGGACAACTGGCTGATCGCGCCGGTCGAGGGCAAGGGTCTGCATTTTCAGGCGGTTGTTATGGTGAATCCGGAGGGAGGAAAGTCAAATATGACCGCCGATGGTCTGCGGATCACCGGCGCCGACGCCGTTACGCTGATCGTCACCGCGGCCACCAGCTTTGTGAATTACCACGACATCAGCGGCGACCCGGCGGCGATCTGCGAGAAAACGCTGGCCGCGGTCGCGGGCAAGAATTACGCGGAGTTGCGGCGCCGGCACGCGGAGGATTTTCAGCGGCTGATGGGCCGGGTGCACCTGACGATCGGCGATGCCTCCCGGAACGATAAGCCCATCGACGAGCGGCTCGTTACTCTGCGGGCCGGTGCCGATGCGAACCTGGAGGCCCTGTGCTTCCAGTTCGGCCGTTATCTGCTGGTCTCCAGCAGCCGGGCCGGCGGGCAACCGGCCAACCTCCAGGGCATCTGGAACGAGGCGGTCTCTCCCTCCTGGGGCAGCAAATACACCATCAACATCAA
>PMBP01000444.1 GCA_003152975.1 Phycisphaerales bacterium
TATTTTACGGGCCTGATCGACGATGTACGGGTGTATGATCGGGCGCTGACGGCGGAAGAGATTGCGGGGATCGCGGGGGAATAAAGGTGTGAAAGGTGAGAAAAGTGTGAAAGATGTGAAAGGTGTGCCCTTCGATACGATTCGATGCATTGCATCGCCTCTACTCAGGGACCGGGCCAAGAAGATTCCTCCACTACGCACGCCTTCGGCGTTCTCCGGTCGGAATGACGATTCTTCGGAGCGTGCGACGCGATTAACCCCGGTTGGCTTTCGGAGAATCCTGGTTAACGGAGTTTGAGGGTGGCCAGGGCAAGGGCGGCGAAGGCGATTTCCAAAAGCCAGAATCGGACGACGACCTGGGTTTCGCCCCAGCCGGCCAGGTGGAAGTGGTGGTGGATGGGGGCACAGCGGAAGATGCGCTTGCCGCCGGTGTATTTGAAGTAGCCCACCTGCAGGATCACGCTAAAGAGTTCCATCATGAACACCCCGCCGATGACCAGCAGGAGGATTTCGTGGCGAGTGACGATGGCCCCGTAGCCCATCGCGGCGCCGAGCGGCAGGGAGCCGGTGTCGCCCATGAAGACCTGGGCGGGGTGCCAGTTGAACCAGAGGAAGCCGAGCATCGAGCCGGTGATGGCGGCAAAGAAGATGCACAGCTCGCCGGCACCGGGGATATGCGGGAGCAGGAGGTAGCTGGCCCAACTGACGCCCTCGGGATAGAGGTTGCTCTGGGTGTAGGACATGTTTTCGGAGGCGACATAGCACAGCAGGATCAGGACCGAGGAGACGATGCCGATGCAGCCGGAGGCCAGGCCGTCCATGCCGTCGGTGAGGTTGACGGCGTTGGAGGTGGCGGAGATGTAGAGGATGGTGATGACGGCGAAGACGCTGCCGGCCAGCGGGATGCCGTACTTGTAGAAGGGCAGCCAAAAGCGCGTGGCGTCGGGGAGGTTGGCGAAGTCCGAGCGGTAGAGGAAGAACGCGACGAGGACGGCTCCGCCGAACTGGAACGCGAGCTTTTCCCAGGCCCGGAGGCCGTCGCGGGACCGCTGGTGACTTTTGGCGGTGAGCTTGAGCCAGTCGTCCACCAGGCCGATGGCGCCGTACCAGACGACGACAAAGAGGGCCTTGAAGACGAAGGGATTGAGGATGTTGGCCCACAGCAGCGTCGAACCGATGACGGCCGAGAGGATCAATACGCCGCCCATCGTGGGGGTGTTGGCCCGCTCTTTCATCAGCTCGTTGAGGGCGGTGTGGAAGAACTCGGGGCGGTCGCCGATTTTTTTGCGCATGAGCCAGCGGATGATCCGGGGGCCGGCCATCATGCAGATCGCCCAGCTCGTCAGAGCGGCCAGCACGCTGCGGAAGAGGACATCTTCGTAGGCGTAAAAGCCGAACTTTTTGGCATCGAACCAATCGAGAAGATAATAAATCATAAAATTGACTATTGAATAATGACTATTGACTATTCCACCAAAGTCGCTGGTCGCTCGTCTCTGGTCTCTGGTAAATGGCCTCACACAAAACGGCAAGGCACAAAATATTCTGTCGCCCCTTCGGGGCGTTTGGATTCCCGCTTTTGCGGGAATGATAATCGGGCGGGTTTGAAACCCACCCCTACACGCTTGTGCCCGAAGGGCTAAAGATCGCTTTGAGGGCATCGACGGCGGATTCGAGTTTTGCGCTACGGGAGCCCTTGACCAGTACTATATCGGCCGGGCGGACGAATCGGCGTAAAGAATCGACCAGTTCCTGCGTTGTCGCGAAGGCCTGAGCGGTCGCGATCGTGCCCGCCGTGGCATCGATAACCTCGGTGGCAAACGGGCCGGAGGCCAGGAGGACCTTGACACCGGCGGCGGCGGCGTGCTCGCCGAGCTGGCGGTGGAAGGCGGGGCTGTCGGGGCCGAGTTCGGCCATCGAACCGCAGACGAACACGCGGCGACCCGTGGCGAAGGTCCGCAAATAATCCAACGCATTGGCCATGGAGCCGGGATTGGCGTTGTAGCAGTCGTTGATCAGGCGGATGGGGCCGACGATTTGGACCTGCAACCGCATGGCCACCGGCTTGATTCCCGCGACGGCATCGGCGAACTGGCGGATGGTCAATCCCAGTTGGCGGCAGATGGCCCAGGCCGCGATGCAGTTGGCCAGATTCGCCCGGCCGACCAGCGGGACCCGGATTCGAACGCCGTCGAGGGTGACTGAGCCACCGGTTTCGTCGGCCTGGGGATCGACGCCGCGAATCTCGCAGCCATCGGAGAATCCGAAGGTCCGGTAAGAAAGGCCTTTTCTATCACAATAGCCACGAAGATTGGCAAAATCGCCGTTGATCCAGAACACGCCGCCGGGCCGGAGGCCCTCGGCGATCGAGGACTTTTCCTGTACGATGCCATCGACCGATCCAAAGCCCTCAAGATGTGCGGGGTGGATGTTGGTAATCAGGGCAATGTCCGGCATCGCGATTTTTGTAAGATGGGATATTTCGCCGGGTGCGTTGGTCCCGAGTTCGGTAATGATGACTTTGTGATGGTCTTCGGCTCCTAACAAGGTCAACGGCAGGCCGATATTGTTGTTGAAACTTTTCTGGGCACAATGAACGGTCATTTGGCTCGCCAGGACATGGGCGACGATCTCCCGCGTGCTGGTCTTTCCGGCCGAGCCGGTGATCGAGACGACCTTGGTCGGCAAGCTCAGCCGGTACCAACGGGCCAGATCGCCCATCGCGGTGATCGGGTCGGCCACCTGCAGGACGATCCCGCGGTCCGGCTGGATCGAACGGCCGCTGATGGCGCAGGCAGCACCGGCGGCCAAGGTACCGGCGATGTACTCGTGGCCGTCGAAATTTTTGCCGGCGATGGCGACGAAGCACTGGCCGTTGGCGATCGAGCGCGAATCGGTGTTGATGCCCGTAATTTGTACGGCTAAGTCACCGGAGCCGAGGACCTTTGCCCCAATCACCTCGGCGATTTTTGCTATGCTTGTCGGTCTCATTGTCACTTCCTTAACCCGGATATTTCACAAGAGTTTGGTTTTGGGCGGCCCTTTTGTCCCCCCGCGGCGTTCTCGGTCAAAAATGTCCTCAGCGTATTTTCAAATACGCCT
>PMBP01000236.1 GCA_003152975.1 Phycisphaerales bacterium
GGAAGACCGAGACGGTCGAGGCGATGACGGCGTTTCGGCGCAAGCCGGGATACAGCACCGGCGCGGGGGAGTGCGTGTCGCTATCGACGCTGTACGCGGCGGCGGCGTTCATCGTGTGCGATATCCCGCTGGAAGATATCCACATGGTGCTCACGCCGCTGCATTCGCAGAACTTTATCGANNCCAACAACCGGCGGCTGGTGACCAAGTCGATGTGGTTCAACGGAACGGAGATCAGCAACAAGGCGCAGCGGGCTCTGCGGAACGAGCAGGTGACGGTGGTGGCCAACAACACGGGGTTCATTCATTGCCTGTACGACACGGCGACGATCGAGCCGGGGGTCTATCGCAAGGCCGCGACGCGGCTGGGGGAGTATCTGTCGTCGGAGCTGGACGCGCTGACCTTCGCCAGCTTTTTGCGGGGTAGCCTGCCGTATCACAAGTACTTTCAATTTTGCCGGCGGCTTCGCGGGGAGGCGATGTTCGTCAAGGCCGAGGTGCTGTTNNCGGTTACGAACACGGCAGCCGGTTTCGGATCGCGGACATGACCTTCGACAAACTGCTCGATGAGGTTTCGCGCGACGATTACTCGATCTACCCAATCGAGGCCCGGGTTTGCTGCGAGCAACTGATGGGTTTTGTCCGGTCCAACCAGATCACGATCCACAACCCGGCCGACCGCGAAAAAATGGCGACTTTTCTGGCCGCGTTCATCCCCGACGCACGCAAGTTCGTCGAGGAACTGTACGCATTCCTCCACCTGGCGCCGCGAATGCCGGGATTCGACAAGACCTATGTGCCGTCAGAGCCGATCCGGATTCCCGTCGGATCCAGCCGCGAGCAGGTGATTGCGTACTTAGAGAGCATCCGCGGCAGGCACCCGGTGGCCGATCTGGCTTTTTACGCGTATCGCGACATGTCCCGCTGCGAGTGGGAGCCGTTTATGAAGGCGGCGATCGAGCGGAGCCCGGTTTCGATCGAGGCCTGCAAGGAGATGACCGACGAGCAGGCGGCGGGCTGGCTGGCGGCGATGTCCAACGAATCCATCTATGACGGCCAGCGGCTGGCCCAGCCCGACGAGGTGGCCAACTACGGCACCGGCGACGGCGTTGAAAAGGCGATTGCGCTAGCGAACCTGTTGCACGCGCGGAATCCGGGGCGGCCGATCACGATCGAGATTGAGGGCCAGAGCGTGCTCCTGTCGGCGGATGCGGAGTATCGGTTCACTTCCACCAAGGGAATCCATAAGCATCTGCAGGTCGGGTGATAAGCGGAAGATAATGGTGACAAACCCGCAACATCGCAAGATCGATTTGTACGCCACGTTTGCCTGCCTGGGGTCTCTGATTTGCTGGTCGGTGGCGCCGATCTTCATCAAGCTGCTGACGGGCGTGCTGGACTCGTGGACGCAGAACGCGCTCCGCTATGGGGTGGCGTGTCTGTTCTGGCTGCCGTTTCTGCTGGCGAGCATCCGGAACGGGAGCTTTGACCGGAGGATCTGGAAACTGACCCTGCTTCCCACCGCGATCAACCTGTTGTCGCAGAGCTGTTTTACGGCCAGTTTCTATTACATCCATCCGGCCTTCGTCGATCTGGCCGGCAAATCCAGCCTTCTGTGGATCATGGGAATTTCGTTGTTGTTGTTTTCGCGGGAACGGGCGCTGCTGCGGAGCAAGCGATTCTGGTCGGGCATTGTTTTATCGGCAATCGGATTGGTGGGCGTGATGGTCTTTCACGCGGATTTCGGTCAAAAACAGACCATGACGGGAATCGTGTTGATCCAGATCGCGGCGGCCTGCTGGGCGGCCTACACGCTGATCATCCGTGCACGGTTCACCGATATCGACAGCCGGGCGATGTTCGCGGTGATCTGCCTTTACATGACGGTGGGACTGACGGTTCTGGGGTTTTTCTTCGGGCGGATGGAGGCCAGCTTAACGCTGTCGGCATGGCAGTGGTTCTGGGTGGTGTTCTCGGCGATCACGGGGATCGCGATCAGCCATGTTCTGTACTACTCGGCCCTGCATCGGATCGGGGCGATGATCCCGGCGATGGTGATGCTGGCGGTGCCGTTCTGCATCCTGTCGTTGTCGCACTGGGTCTTCCATGAAACGCTGACGGCGATGCAGTGGCCGTTCGGTGTGATGCTGTTGATTGGGGCGGGGCTGGCGATCTGGAGCCAGGAACACCTGCACCGGGGCTGAATCGCGGAGGGCCGCACTCCGTTGCGGCCGTCTTTGATTCGGACTCGACGGAGCGGGTCCCTCCAATTCCGATGCCTGACCCACCGGGGAATCCGGCCCGCCCCGGCGAATATATTTTCCCAAAATAATTCTTGCAGGGCGGCGATCCTTTTATTACTATGTGAGTGTATTGTCACATAGTCATCTATCAACCGACGGTCATGGATTGGTTATGACGCAAAACGAAATGATGTTGTACGAAAAGCAGGCCGAGGTCGCGCAGGCCATCGCCCACCCCCTGCGGCTGGCCATTCTGGATTTTCTTCGGGAGCGGGAGCGGTGCGTTTGCGACATCGCCGCAGCGGCGGGGTCCGAGCGGTCGAACATCTCGCGGCACTTGTCGGTGATGGTCAACGCCGGCGTATTGGTCAGCCGTAAGGAGGGACTGAAGGTGTATTATCGCCTCAAGTGCCCGTGTATCCTGGATTTCTTTTCCTGTATCAGCAAGGTGCTGCGGCAACAGATCCGCGACCACAAAAAGATCCTTCGGCGGCTGTAGGAAAGGACGGAGCTATGACGCTACTTCGGGAATGGAAAACGCTGCTGGGGATGGCCGTCTTGTTCCTGGTCTGCTTCTACCTGCCGGTCGGGTTTACGCGATTCGATGCGGCCGTGATGGAGGCCCTGCAGTTGGTCAAGTGGTACGCGCGGGAGCATGTGCTGCTGTGCTTAGTGCCGGCGTTTTTCATCGCCGGTGCGATCAGCGTATTCGTCAGCCAAGCGTCGGTGATGAAATATCTCGGCGCCGGGGCCAACAAGTTTTTGGCCTACGGGGTGGCCAGCGTGTCGGGGACGGTGCTGGCGGTCTGTTCGTGCACGGTGTTGCCGCTGTTTGCGGGGATCTACAAGATGGGGGCGGGGCTGGGTCCGGCGACGGCGTTTTTGTATTCAGGGCCGGCGATCAATGTGCTGGCGATCATTTTGACGGCGCGGATTCTCGGTATGGAGCTGGGGGTCGCGCGGGCGGTCGGGGCGATTGTTTTCAGCGTGGTGATTGGATTGCTGATGCACTGGATCTACCGGAAGGAAGAGGTCGCCAAGGCCCAGGCCCAAATGGGGATGCCGACGCCGGAGGTTCGGCGGCCGCTGTGGAAGACGGGGCTGTATTTTGCGAGCATGGTGGGGATTATGGTGGTGGCCAACTGGGCACGGAGCGGGGACATTCGCGCGGTGTTTCTGTGTTGCCCCAACGGGCTATCGACCTTCAAGGTCGAGGGAACGCTCGTCGAAAAGACCGACACGATGGTGACCGTGCGGGACACGGCCGGACAGGTTCATCCGATTCCCTCCGAGCAATTGATGAACTTCGTTCCCGTCGAGAAGAATCCCGCCTACGAATTTATTCTTCGGTACAAGTGGGCGATCGTGTTTGTGCTGCTGGCGGCGTTTGTCGTGATGATCTCGCAATGGTTTGACGGGGCCGAACGGGTCGATTGGGTGGACGCCAGTTGGGGCTATGCCAAGCAGATTTTGCCGCTTCTGCTGGCGGGCGTGCTTGTTTCGGGCCTGCTTCTGGGTCGGCCGGGGCGGGAAGGGTTGATCCCGTCGGAGTGGGTCAATACCGCGCTGGGGGGCAATTCGCTGCGGGCCAATTTTGTCGCGGCGCTGGCCGGGGCGTTTATGTACTTTGCGACGCTGACGGAGGTGCCGATCGTGCAGGGGCTGATCGGTTCGGGCATGGGCAAGGGGCCGGCGCTGGCGCTGCTGCTGGCCGGGCCGGCGCTGTCGTTGCCGAGCATGATCGTCATTCGCAGCATCCTCGGCACCCAGAAGATGGTTGTCTATGTGTCTCTTGTGGTGATTATGGCGACACTCACCGGAATCTTATTCGGAGCATTTGTCTGACAGGAAACCTTTTGATGTGTACAGAAAACTCCTGCCGCAACCGATGGTTGAGGACATTATAATGGAGCATTTTTACGAGGAGAATGTCATGAATAAGAGCATGCGATTGCGTGAATTGATTAATTCAGGGCAGACATTAGTCATGCCAGATGCCTTTGATGCCCTAAGTGCCAAAATCATCGAACGGCTGGGCTTTCAGGCTGTGCAATGTTCCGGCTTCTCTATTGCTCTTGCGGCATGTTGCCGCAAGGAGCCAAACCTGGGATTGGACGAGAATCTCCATGCAACCCGTCATATTGTAGAGGCAGTATCAATCCCCGTCATGGCTGACGGCGAAGACGGCTTTGGTGATGCTTCCGCTATTGGCAATACGATTCGTCGATATATCGAGGTCGGTGCTGCCGGTGTCAATATCGAAGACCAGATTTTGGGACTGCCCCAGGGCAGTGGACGGGTTGTGGACTGTCAGTTCATGGTGGACAAAATTTCGGCAGCACGACAGGCTGCGACGGAAGTGGGCCACCCGGACTTCTTCATCAACGGGCGGACCGATGCATTGGCAACGGCAAAAGATCGAATGGCAGGTTTGAACGACGCTATCGGACGAGCCAACCGCTATCTTCAAGCTGGGGCGGACTTGGCTTTCGTAACAGGTATTGTTAAGTTGGAAGAGGCACAGCTGCTGGTCAGGGAGATTGCCGGTCCAGTAAGCATTGCCGCAGGAATGCCCAACAATATGAATCTCTCGATACCTGAACTAAAGGAATGCGGAGTGGCCAGAGTAAGTCTGCCAGTACTGGCTGTCTTCGCAAGTATTCGGGCAATAACGCAAACATTGTCTGATGTTCTGGCTGGCGAAAACTTTCCCCACATCGTTGAACGGGGTATGGTATGTTCAATGAAAGAAGCTGCCGAACTTCTTTCGTAATCGATGGTAGTTGGGGAATCGTTTGAAAGGCCGTCAATCTGATACTGGTCAAACTTTCTTTAAGAACACAATACGGGTTTAATAGGTGAGATTGAAACGATGAAGACGATTCAGATTCTCGGAACCGGATGTCCCAAGTGCAAGAAACTGGCCGAGTGCGCCGAGATGGCGACCAAAGAACTGGGGATCGAGTACCAACTCCAAAAAGTCACGGAAATCAATGAGATTATGAAGTTCGGCGTGATGATGACACCGGCGCTGGCGATTGATGGGCAGGTCAAGTCTGTCGGCAAAGTCCTGACGCTTGAGGAAATGAAAAAGATTCTGCAATAACAACATTTTCGGAAAGGATACAAACATGGCAGAGCAAAATAGCTGTTCGTGTTCGGGCGGACCGACCCTGATCTTCGCGTGCAGCGGAGCGGCGGATGTCGGCGCGGTGGCCGATCAGGCGGCGCGGAAACTGACGGCAGACCAGAAGGGCAAGATGTTTTGCCTGGCGGGGATCGGCGGGCGAGTCCCGGGGATCCTGAAAACCACCGAGTCAGCGGCGCGGATTTTGGCGATCGACGGCTGCCCGCTCAATTGCGTCAAGGGCACGCTGGAACAGGCCGGATTCAAAAGTTTCCTGCACGTGCGGATGGCCGACCTGGGGATGGAAAAGGGCAAGACGCCGCCGTCGCCGCAGGCGGTGGGCAAGTTGGTCGATAAGGCCTGCGAGATGCTGACCTGCAAGTAATCGAAAAGTCCGTAGCATGAGGATCCCATGAGCAAGTCCATATACAAAGCGGTTGTCATCGTGATCCTGGTCGGTGCCGTTGGCGCGATTGTGGCCATGAAGAACCCGTGCGGGTGCCTGATCCCGGCGGAATCGTATAACGAATCGGTCCTGTCTTCGACTCCGATACCGGCCCAAACCTCGGACCAGGGTCTTCCGCGATTGGTGGATCTGGGCGCTGACAAGTGTATTCCCTGTAAGTTGATGGCACCGATCCTGGAGCAATTGAAAAAGGATTTTTCCGGGCGGTTGCAGGTGGATTTTATCGATGTCTGGAAAAATCCAACCGAGGCGGCGAAATACGGTATTAAGGTCATGCCTACGCAGATCTTCTTTGCGCCCGATGGGAAAGAATTGTTCCGGCACGACGGTTTCTTTTCGCGAGAAGACATTCTCGGCAAGTGGAAAGAACTGGGGATCGATCTGAATCCTTTGGACACTGTGGCTATCCCGAAGTAAACCAACCTGTCTCTTTATGTGGAGCTTATGGCTATGACCCTTCGAAGTTCTGGAATTCTTACCGGCATGATCCTGTATGGTGTCTTTGTTCTCCCTATCGGGGCGGCTGAATCGCCGGCCACAAGTCCCGCCGTACCTTCGGCGAAACCCTTTACGGTCCAGGATGCGTATCCGGGTTTGGCTTCGAAGTGTCTGACCTTCGCGCGGTTGAGCGATCTTCCGGCTGGGGTGGTACTGAAGGCGGAGGGTCTCACTATTACGGCCAAGGAAGTCGCCGACGAGATCGCCAAGGCCCCGCAGGAGACGCAGCCACAACTGAAGAAGAACGCTTTTTTTGTGCTGGAGAATCTGGCCACGCGGAAGCTGGTGGTCGCGGCCGTCAAGGCAAAAATGCCGGCTATGAGGACGGACGCCGCTTCCATTGCCGAGCGTGACTTGCTCGACGGCTACTTCAAGGAAGTGGTGGCCAAAGTCGAGGTCAGCGAAAAGGAGGTGGCCGACTTCTACGAGAACAACAAGGACATGTGCGGCGGGGCAACCCTCGATCAGATGAAGGATTCCCTCAAGCAATATGTCCTGCAGCAGAAACAGCAGGAGGCGGTTGACGAGCACATTCGCACCCTCGGCCGAAGGATGCCGCTAGAGGTTTCCTCGGCGTGGACGAAGGAGCAATCCGTTTTGGCCAAAGACAATCCCGTGGACAAGGCCCGCGCCAGCGGCAAGCCGAGTTTGGTGGATTTCGGATCCACGGGGTGCAAGCCCTGCGACATGCTGGCCCCGATTCTGGAAACACTGAAGGAAAAATACGCCGGGAAAGTCAATGTGGTATTTGTCCATTGCGGCCAGGAACAGATTCTCGCGTCGCGGTATGGCATCTCGTCGATTCCCATGCAATTTTTCTATGACAAGGACGGCAAAGAGGTCTTCCGCCATGTCGGTTTCATTCCCCAACAGGATATCGAAAAGAAACTGGCGGAAATGGGGGTTCAATAGCCGATGCTACAAGAGGTATTCAACACCTTGACGCACGCGGTGGAGGGCACGCCCCTGATCGCCCTTTCGGCGGCCGTGGTCTGGGGGATCCTGAGTATTCTGCTGAGCCCGTGCCATCTGGCCAGTATTCCGCTGATTGTGGGATTCATCGACAAGCAGGGACCCACCACGACCCGGCGGGCGTTTGCGACGTCGCTGCTGTTTGCGACGGGGATCCTGATCACGATCGCCGTCATCGGCGCGATCACCGCGGCCGCAGGACGGATGATGGGCGATGTCGGCCGGTACGGCAACTACTTTGTCGCCGTGATCTTCTTTTTGGTCGGCTTGCATTTGCTGGATGTGATCGGGGCGCCGTGGTCCGGGCCGGGAACGATCGGCATGCAGCGGAAGGGCCTGGCGGCGGGCTTTCTACTGGGCCTGATTTTTGGGATCGCTTTGGGGCCGTGTACCTTTGCGTACATGGCGCCGATGCTGGCGGTAACCTTCAAACTCAGTTCCTCCAATCTGCCTTACGGAATCGCCCTGCTGCTGGCCTATGGCGTGGGGCACTGTTCGGTGATCGTACTGGCGGGAACCAGTACCGAACTGGTGCAGCGGTATATGAACTGGAACGAGAAATCCCGGGGAACGGTGATACTCAAGCGGGTCTGCGGGGTTCTGGTCCTGATCGCGGGCCTATACATGATTTACATCGCACCCTAATCAAGCGGCAACGAGGATTCCATACAATATCCAAAACCACTCAATGTCTGGAGACAACACAATGGATCGACGGAGTTTTCTGGCAAGCGGATTGACGGCGGCAACGGTGACCTTCGGGAGTTCGGTGGCACGGGCCGCCGAGCCGGCCAAGATGTTCAAGATTCTGGGTATCTCGTGCAGTCCGCGGAAGGGCAAGACGACCTTCCAATCGCTGCAGATTTGCCTGGAGGCCGCTAAGCAGGTCTCCGCGGCCATCCAGACGGAGATTCTCGATCTGGCGGGATTGAAATTTGACGCGGCGGTTGCGGCCGGGGTACCTTCGGTGTTCGGCACCGAGGACGCCTTCGACTCGATCATCAAGCCCAAACTTCTTGATTCGGCCGTCGCGGGGATCATCATCGGCACGCCGACCTATTTCGGGATGCCCAGCGCCCTGTGCAAGGCGTTTCTGGACCGTTGCATCACCCTCCGCGGCAACTTTGCCTGGGCCAACAAGGTCGCCGGCGTCATCGCCATCGGTGGCAACCGCAACGGCGGGCAGGAACTGGCCATCAATGCCGTCCACCAGTGCCTGATGACCCACGAGATGATTCTCGTCGGCGACGGACGGCCCACGGCCCACCGCGGAGCCACCGTAATGAACATCAAGGATGATGTTGCGGCCGACACAGTCGGCGTCGAGACGCTTAAGAACCTCGGACGCCGGGCGGCGGAAGTGGTATTGAAACTCAATCCGGTGTCGTAAGGATCCGATGAGGGCACGACAAACAATCCTTTTCCTTTGTACGGGTAACTCGTGCCGCAGCCAGATGGCGGAGGGCTGGGCCCGGAAGCTCTGGCCTGACTTGTTTGAAGTCTATTCGGCGGGGATCGAGACTCATGGCCTCAATCCCAACGCGGTCAAGGTCATGGCGGAAGCGGGCGTGGATATTTCCGGCCACCGGTCCAAGCATCTTGACGCGTTGCGAGATGTCGCCTTCGATTGGGTAATCACCGTCTGCGGCCATGCCTACGAACACTGTCCGATGTTTCCCGGCAAGACCCGCATGATCCATGTGGGGTTTGACGATCCGCCGAGATTGGCCAAGAGTGCCAAGACGGAAGAGGAAGTTCTCGATTGCTATCGCCGGGTCCGAGATGAAATACGCAAATTTGTGGAACAACTCCCTGATTTTCTGAAAGGGAAAACGAATGAAGCCCAAACCCGATGACACCATTCAACAGACGGTCCGAAAAGGATACGTCCAAATCGCCACCACCGGTAGCGGCTGTTGCGGTAGCGGATCGCCACAGGAATTCGCCGGGAAGATCGGATACTCCGCAGAGGAACTGGCAGCGTTACCGGATGGGGCCAACCTCGGCTTGTCGTGCGGGAATCCGACGGCGCTGGCGGAGTTGAAGGCCGGACAGGTTGTGCTGGACCTGGGCAGCGGGGCCGGTCTGGACATCTTCATCGCGGCCCGGAAGGTCGGGCCGACCGGGCGGGCCATCGGCGTGGACATGACCCCGGAGATGCTGGACAAGGCCCGCCGCAACATCGAGGCCTTCCGGCAAAAAACGGGACTATCGAACGCTGAGTTTCGGCTGGGGGAGATTGAGCATCTTCCGGTCGCCGACGCGTCGGTCGATGCGGTGATCTCCAATTGCGTGATCAACCTGTCGGCCGACAAGCCGCAGGTGTGGCGTCAGATCGGGCGGACGCTGCGGCCGGGCGGCAGAGTCAGCGTGTCGGACCTGGCGCTGAAAAAGCCGCTGCCGGAATCGATCCGGGAGATGGTGGTCGCGCTGGTCGGCTGTGTCGCGGGAGCGGTGACGATCGACGAGACGGTGAGGATGGCCCGGGAGGCGGGGCTGGGGAATATCCAGTGGTCGGAAAAGGAATACGCCGTGGATGTCATGGAGGGATGCAACGACCGCTTGTACCAGTCCGTCAAGGACGCGTTGCCGAAAGGCGAGGCCCTTTCGGATTATGTGGTCAGCGTCAATCTCACGGCGGAAAAACCTTCGGGGGAAATCCTTTCGACCAAACACAAGGAGCTGGTCGCGATCGGGGCATCGGTCACGGGTCATTGCCAATCGTGCCTGACCTGGCATCTGGACAAGGCCCGCCAATCTGGGGCCTCCGATAAGGAAATTGATATGGCGGTCTCGATCGGAAAGGCGGTCCAGAAGGGATCGGTGGCGGCGATGGAATCGTTTATCAATGAACAGCGAGGGCAACGGATACCAGCCCACGAATCGATCTGTCAGCCGAAAGATTTGCAGGTCAAAACCGATGGATCCTGTGGGTGCAAATAAGAAGCGAACCCTAAACCTGCATACGCCGTGATAGGAATACCGATGGAAACTCTGACACGAAAACTATCATTTCTCGACCGCTATTTGACGGTGTGGATTTTTCTGGCGATGGCGGCGGGAGTGCTGCTGGGGAATGTTGCCCCGTCTTTTGGAAATTGGATCGGTTCGCTGCACCCCGAAGGCAAGCAAACCAGCATTCCAATCGCCGTGGGGCTGATTTTGATGATGTATCCGCCACTGGCCAAAGTAAAATACGAAGAACTGGGCGATGTCTTCCGCAACTACAAGGTCCTGGGCTTGTCGCTGGTGCAGAACTGGATCATCGGTCCGATCCTGATGTTCGTTCTGGCGATTCTGTTTCTCCGGAATCAACCCCAATTTATGACAGGTTTGATCCTGATAGGCCTGGCCCGATGTATCGCCATGGTCATCGTGTGGAATGATCTGGCCCGCGGCGACACGGAGTACGCGGCGGGGCTGGTGGCCTTCAATTCCATCTTCCAGGTGCTCTTCTACTCGGTCTTCGCGTACGTGTTCATCACGATCCTGCCGACGTGGCTCGGCCTGGCGGGCATCGCGGTCGAGATCACCATCGGCCAGATCGCAGGGAGCGTGTTCATCTACCTCGGCATCCCGTTCATCGCGGGCATGCTCACGCGGTTCCTTCTGATCCGCCGCAAAGGCCGCGAGTGGTACGAGGGCACCTTCATCCCGCGGATCAGCCCCATCACGCTCGTCGCCCTGCTGTTCACGATCGTGGTGATGTTCTCCATCAAAGGCGAGAACATCGTGGCGCTGCCGCTCGACGTAGTGCGCATCGCCGTCCCGCTGCTGATCTACTT